>JAACFL010000284.1 GCA_009937385.1 Gammaproteobacteria bacterium
ATGCCGAGTGCCAGCGCCTCCATCGCGGTGGCGATGTGCACCCCGGCCAGGCACTGGTTGACCATCTTCATCGTCGAGCCCTGGCCCGGCTCGGCACCGAGTTGGTGGACGGTCGTGGCCACGGCGTCGAGCAGCGGGCGTGCCGCGGCGAACGCTTCGGGTGAACCCGACGCCATCACCGACAGCTCGCCGGAGGCCGCCTTGAGCGCACCGCCGCTGATCGGCGCATCGAGGAACAGCACGCCGCGTTCGGCAAGACGTGCGCCGAGCTCACGTGCGAAGGCCGGCGGCACGGTGGCGCAGCCGAGCACGACCGCGCCCTCCGGCAGCGACTCGAGTGCACCACCCCGGCCGAACAGCACGGCCTCGGTCTGGTTCGCGTTGACCACGACGACGGCCAGCGCGTCGCACCCTGCAGCCGCCTCGGCCGGGGTCTCGCAGGCGCGTCCACCGTCCGCGGCGAAGTCGGCACGCGCCGCCTCGCGGAGGTCACAGCCGGCGGTGGGCAGGCCGGCGCGCAGCGCGGATCGGGCCATGCCGAGGCCCATGGCGCCGAGACCGATGACAGCGGTGGTCGAAGTATTCATGGCAGCTCCGTTGTGCTCGGGAGGGAGAGCATAGCGCAACGTGTAAGTGTCTGTGCGTATATGAGAAATCGTGTATTGATGCTATACAAAAACACGAAAACTAAATCGGTCACATCAAACGTACGCGGCGCAGATGAGACCAGCCAAAAGCAAGGAGGAGCTCATGTCCGATTCAACAACCCCTCGTTACATGCGTCTGGTCGCGCCGTTGATCGCGACGGCATTTCTGTCACTCGCCTGGTCATCCGTTCTGGCGGAAGAGGCGTCCACACTCGTGCGCGGCGGCCTGCTCTATGACAAATGGTACAAGGTGATCGGCGCGGACAAGCCAACCAGTGACCATCCGGCCTATCCGAAGGACAAGAAGTACGCCGGCAAGCCCGACGCCAACTGGCGCTGCAAGGAGTGTCACGGCTGGGACTATCGTGGCAGTGCGGGTGCCTACAGCAGCGGCAAGCATTTCAGCGGCATCAAGGGCATCGACGGCATGCAGGGCGCCGATCCGGCGAAGGTCGTCGCGGTGCTGAAGGGCTCGGCCCACGGTTACGGCGACGCGCTGTCAGCCGAGGACCTCAATGCACTGGCGATGTTCGTAGCGAAAGGCCAGGTCGACATGGACCGCTGGATCGACCGTGCGAGCAAGCAGCCGAAGGGTGATGCGGCACGCGGGGTGGCCTACTACAACACGGTCTGCGCCAACTGCCACGGCATGGACGGCCTCGAACCGAAGGAGATGAAGCCGTTCGGGGCGCAGATGGGCAACCCGTGGGAGGTCATGCACAAAATCCTCAACGGCCAGCCCGATGAGAACATGCCCGCCCTGCGCGTCTTCGATCACCAGATCGCGGCCGATATCATGGCCCACATGACCACGTTGCCCAAGAAACGTTAGGCTTGATGCGATGTGATGCGGGGGCGGCCCGGTGACGGGCTCCCCCGCACGCGCTTGAGGCAATCGGCAGCCAGGGAGTCGCGGTCCATGTCTAAGCACCGCTTCGGTCTCTTCGCGCTGCTGGTGAGTTTCCTGGCCGGTGCGGTCGGCGTCGGCGGTTTCGTCGCCGCGGTCGAGTACACCAACCGTACCGAGTTCTGCATCTCGTGCCACGAGATGGAGCAGACGGTCTACCAGGAGTACCTCGCGTCGCCCCACTACAAGAGCGCCTCGGGCACCGGCGCCGGATGCGCCGACTGCCATGTGCCGCGCGAGTGGCCGGCCAAGATCGTGCGCAAGGTGCGCGCCACCGGCGAGCTCTACCACGCCTTCCTCGGCACCATCGACACCCCCGAAAAGTTCGCGGAACACCGTCTGGAGATGGCTGAGCGGGTCTGGGCCGAGATGGAGGCGAACGACTCGCGCGAGTGCCGTGCCTGCCACGACATGCAGCGCATGGATTTCCACAAGCAGTCGCGTCGCGCCGCGGAGAAGATGGAGCCGGCGATGGAGAAGGGCACGACCTGCATCGAGTGCCACAAGGGCATCGCCCACGAGTTGCCGGAGGGTTACGACGACGACGACTAGCCTGTCGTGACCTATTTCTGCTGTCGGTATCTGCAGTTTTTCAGCACCCACCGAGCTGGGGACGCCCAGCGTCCATGATCGCATCCACCGAGTGCGCGTAGACCAGCCGGTCGACGTTGGCGAAGTACGCGGCCCCTTCGCACATCGGGCACGGACGACCGCCGTTGGTGTAAAGCGTGCAGCCGGCGAGGTTGCGACTGCCCAGCACCCTCGCGGCGGCCTGGATCGCCTCGACCTCGGCATGCGCGGTCGCGTCGCGCTTGAGGTGGGCCCGGTTCCACCCCTCGGCGATCACGATCCCGTCGCTCACCACCACGGCACCGTAGGGCGTGCCGTCACCGCGTTCGCTGCCGATCCGGGCCAGTTCCAGCGTGCGGGCGATGAAGTGGACATCCTGTCTCTCTGACGCGTGCGTCACCCGTGGTGTCGAAGCGCCCAGCGGCAGCAGCACGGCGCCCTGCAGCAGGCGCAGCAGCAGGCGCCGACGCGACACGGACGATCTCAGCATCGCCGATAGCCCGGCCTGCCGGCATCGGTCAGCGCGTCGCCATGAACCAT
>JAACFL010000285.1 GCA_009937385.1 Gammaproteobacteria bacterium
GCGGCTGGGCTCGTCGGTTACCGGGTGGGCAAGGACGGCTGGCGGTGACCGGTTCAGTCGTTGATGGGCCCACCTGGACCTGTCACGCGGTCGATGCCTCCCGCTGGTCCGAGCTCGTGGCGCTGTTCGGCGACACGGGTGCCCGCGAGGGCTGCTGGTGCATGCGCTGGCGACTGCGGCGTGACGACTTCGAGCGCGGCAAGGGCGAGGCCCACCGGGCCCGCCTGCAGCAGGGCATCGCGGCGGGTGAGGTCCACGGCATCATCGGCTACCTCGACGGAAAACCGGTCGGGTGGTGCTCATTCGCCCCGCGCGACCGCTTGCCCGGGCTGTCAGGATCGGAGGCACTGGCGCCAATAGATGACCAGCCGGTCTGGTCGATCGCCTGTTTTTTCGTCGCCCGTGGTGCGCGTCGTCAGGGGCACACCGTCGATCTTTTGCGTGCCGCGGTGACCGAGGCGGGCAGGCATGGCGCCACGCTGGTCGAAGGCTACCCACTCGATCCGCCGCTGCAGAAGATCCCTCTCGCGGCAGCCTGGACCGGCCTGCTCACGACCTTCAAGGCCGCCGGCTTCGAGGAGGTGTGTCGACGGGCACCGGCTCGACCGATCATGCGCATCGAGGTCGACCGGCAGGTGTCGGGGAGACGCGGTTCAGACTAGTCCGGCTGCGCGATCGCCAGTTTTTTCATCTTTTCCCAGAGGTTCTTGCGGCTGATACCGAGGGTTTCGGCGGTGGCGACAACATGCCAGTCGTGCTGTTCGAGGCTGGCGACGATGAAGTCGCGCTCGGCCGCCGACAGGTAATCGCGTAGCGTCTGATCGGTGGCCGGCAAGGCTACGGCCACCTCGGGTGGGACGTCGTGAGGATCGAGCAGCAGGCTGGCCGCCGACAGGCGCGGCTGGGCACTCATGATGCAGGCGCGTTCGATGCAGTGCTGAAGTTCGCGCACGTTGCCGCGCCACACCTGCTCGGTCAATGCCTGCTCGGCGCTGTGGTCGATCTCCTTGGGATTTGCCGGATGCGCCTCGTTGTAGGTCTCCAGGAACAGCTGGGTGAACCAGAGGATGTCCTCGCGCCGCTCGCGCAGCGGCGGAATGTGCAGGTGCAGGACGTTGATCCGGTAGTAGAGGTCTTCGCGGAACGTGCCTGACTCGACGAGCGCCTTGAGGTCGCGGTTGGTAGCGCTGATCAGGCGCACGTCGACCGGGATCTCCCTCTCGCCTCCGACGCGGACGATGCGTTTCTCCTGCAGCACCCTCAGCAGCGTGGCCTGCATGGCCGCTGGCATTTCACCGATCTCGTCGAGCAGCAGCGTTCCGCCGTCGGCCTGTTCGAAGACCCCCTGCTTGGTGCGCAGCGCGCCGGTGAAGGCACCCTTTTCGTAGCCAAACAGCTCGGCCTCGAGCAGGCTCTCCGACAGTGCGGCGCAATTGATGGCGACGAACGGCCGCTTGCCGTCTCCCAACTCGTGCAGCGACAGGGCGACGTGCTCCTTGCCGACCCCCGACTCGCCTGTGATCAGCACCGAGGCCTTTTCCTGGGCCAGGTGCGGCAGGGTCTCCTCGATCTGCCGCATCACCCGGGAGATGCCCAGGTGAGGCTGGTGCTCCGGGGATACCGAGGCCACCGGCTGATTGGCCAGGGCGCGGATCTTGGCCAACAGATCGTCGAGATCGAACGGCTTGGTGATGTAGTCGGAGGCGCCGAGCTTGAGCAGGGTGACTGCCTTGTCGATGGAGCCGTGTCCGGTAATGAACAGCGCCGGTGGGAGAACGCGCTGCTCGCTCCTCAGGGTGTAGAAAAGCTCTTCGCCGCTCATGTCGGGCAGGCGGATGTCGCTGATCAACAGCGCATAGCGTTTGCTGCGCAGTGCCTCGAGGGCCGTGCCGCCCTGCTGGTACCAGTCGACATCGAAGTCCTCGAGCAGGAAGCGGTCGCGCAGCGACTCGCCCATGATCGGATCGTCCTCGACCAGGCAGAGCAGCGGACGACCGTTCATGCCGCCTCCTCGAGGGGAACCGGAAGGGCCACGGTGAACAGCGTGTCGTCGACACCGCTGCTGACCTCGATCGAGCCGTCGAGCCCGGTGACGATCTGGTAGGTGACCCACAGGCCAAGGCCCCGCCCGGCATCGCGTCCCGTGGCGAAAGGCTCGAACAGGTGGGCGATGGTCTCGTCGCTCATCTGCTCGCCGCTGTTGCGAACGCTGATGCGAAGTCCGGTGGCGTCGTGATCGACGGCACAAGTCACTCGGCCGTGTTCGTCACTCGCCTGGATGGCGTTGAGCAGCAGGTTCAGCAACACCTGGCGAACCAGGGTTGAAGGCAGGTCGATCTCGCCGAGCAACCCGTTTCGCCATGCGATTTCGATCGAGTTCTTGCCTGCTTCGGCTGAGACCAGGGTCTGGATGTCATCGATGTCTTGGGGGGTCAGGGGGTGGTTGCTCCCGGGCTTGGCCTCGACCAGAAGGGCGCCGACCGTGTCGCGAATCTGCTTCAGTCCGCGCTCAAGGAGTTCGACGGTCTTGAGCGTCAGGGGATCGAGGTGGCCGTGACGGCGCAGGGTGTTGGTGGCATTGAGCATTCCGCCGAGCGGATTGTTGATCTCGTGGGCGATGCCGGCGGTGAAGCGACCGATGGCCGCGAGCCGTTCTGCCGCCAG
>JAACFL010000286.1 GCA_009937385.1 Gammaproteobacteria bacterium
GCCGCCAGCGTTCAATCTGAGCCAGGATCAAACTCTTCAGTTCAAGACAGTCGACTGCCGAAGCAGTCTATCTCTTTGCTCCACCCAAGCCCGAGGGCCGGGGCTTCGCGATCTCTGGAGCAACCTAATGTTGCACGCGAGCGCCCACACAAATTACTTGATCCAAATTGTAAAAGAGCGGGTCGGTGTTTGGCCGACCGAGAACGAGAATCATACTCGCTGATTTTCGTCCGCGTCAACACCCGGCAGTCCGAATGTGACCGTCGCCCGGCGACTCGTCGTGAGCCTGGCGGGCGGCGAAGGCGCGCATTATACATGCGGCCCGGGGACCGTCAACACGATTTTCGGGCTCCGCTCAGGAGGTCAGCGCCACCCGGGCAAAACGGCGCTTGCCGACCTGGTATACGGCCACGCTGCCGGCCGCGATGCGCAGCGCGCGATCGTTGATCTTCTCGCCGTCGATACGCACCCCGCCCTGACCGATCAGACGCAACGCCTCGGAGGTGCTGGCCACCAGCCCGGCCTCCTTCAGCAGGTTGGCGATCGGCAGCTCACCGTCGGGCGCGGCGAGGCTCACCTCGTCGATCTCGTCGGGCATCTGGCCCTGGCGGAAGCGCCGCTCGAAGGCGTCGAGCGCGGCACGCGCCGCGGCCGCGTCGTGGAACCTCGTGACGATCTCGAGCGCCAGCTCGACCTTGCAGTCGCGCGGATTGACCTGCCCACCCTGCGCCTCTTGCCGCATCCGCGCGAGGTCGTCGAGCGATTTGTCGAACGAGAGCAACTCGAAGTAGCGCCACATCAGGTCATCAGAGATCGACATCAGCTTGCCGAACATCTCCTCGGGCGGCTCGTCGATGCCGACGTAGTTGCCCAGCGACTTGGACATCTTCTGTACGCCGTCCAGCCCCTCGAGGATCGGAACCGTAAGGATCACCTGCGGCGGCTGGCCGTAGGCCTCCTGGATCTGCCGTCCGACCAGCAGGTTGAACTTCTGGTCGGTGCCGCCCAGCTCGACGTCGCAACGCATCGCCACCGAGTCGTAGCCCTGCGCCAGCGGGTAGAGGAACTCGTGGATGGCGATCGGCTGGCCCGACTTGAAACGCTTTGAGAAATCGTCGCGCTCGAGCATGCGCGCGACGGTGTGCCTGGCGGCGAGCTGGATCAGCCCGGCGGCACCGAGCTCGCCGAGCCACTTCGAGTTGAAGCAGATCTCGGTCTGGTCCGGATCGAGGATCTTGAAGACCTGCGTTTCGTAGGTGCGTGCATTCTCGGCCACCTCCTCAGGGGTCATCGGCGGCCGGGTCGCGTTCTTGCCGGTCGGGTCGCCGATCAGGCCGGTGAAATCGCCGATCAGGAACATCACGTGATGCCCGAGCTGCTGGAACTGGCGCATCTTGTTCAGCAGCACCGTGTGCCCGATGTGCAGGTCGGGGGCCGTGGGATCGAAGCCCGCCTTGATGCGCAGCGCACGTCCACTGCCGAGACGCTCGAGAAGGTCGTTCTCGGGCAGGATCTCGTGACTGCCGCGCCGGATCTCGGCCAGCTGTTCAGACGGCGTCAGCATGCGACGGGCACCTCAGGGGTCGCGCAAAGGGAGCGGAAGCATACCAGCCGTCCGTGCAGCACGAAAATCGCGCCCCGGCGCCTACACCGGGTTGTCCAGCTCGACGTATTCACAGGCCAGGCCGAACTGTTCACCGAGGTGCTTGGCAAGGGCCTGCACACCGAATCGCTCGGTGGCGTGGTGACCCGCGGCGAAGTAGTGGATGCCGGCCTCGCGCGCCAGGTGCACGGTACGCTCCGAGATCTCGCCACTGACGAAGGCATCGAGCCCGTGCGTAGCCGCCGCCTCGATGTAGTCCTGGGCCGCCCCGGTGCACCAGCCGAGCGTGCCGACCGGATGCTCACCGCCCGGGATCCAGACCGGTTCACGCCCCAGCGTGGCTGACAACGCGTCGGCCAGCGCCTGCGGCACGAGAGGCGACTCCGGCCGCCCGTGCAGCACCAGGGGCGGTTCGCCACCGAACGCGCCCTCGATCGACCAACCCATGGCGCGCCCCAGCCCGACGTTGTTGCCCCACTCCGGGTGTGCGTCGAGCGGCAGGTGGTAGGCAAACAGGCTGAGGCCGTGGCCGAGCAGCTGCGCCAGGCGCTCGCGCTTGACGCCAACCAGGCACGGGTCTTCGCCCTTCCAGAAATAGCCGTGGTGCACCAGCAGCGCGTCTGCGCCACGCGCTACGGCCGCCTCGATCAGGGCCCGGCTCGCGGTGACACCCGCCACCAGCCGGCGTACCGGACGGTCTCCGGCGACCTGCAGGCCATTCGGACAGTAGTCGCGGAAGCGCTCCACCTCGAGCGCCTGGTCGAGGTAGGCGGCCAACTCGGCTGCCGCAATGCCATCACCGACACTCTCGGTCCCCATGGGCCCTCCATTTCGATGGGCCATCCAGCCCAGGGGCTAGGGTACACTGACCGGTGACCAAGGCGCCGCACCGGACGCGGACGCCACCGCCCGTGGAGTGGGTTATGCAGTTCGGGAAATCGCTGGCTTCCGCCTTCCAGGTGATCACCGCCGGGCTCGCCCTCGCCTTCGTCGCAGTGATCCTCAAGCCCGAGTTGCTCGACGTCGTGCG
>JAACFL010000287.1 GCA_009937385.1 Gammaproteobacteria bacterium
GCCCCGGCACTGTAGTAGCCGAGCCCCGGAGCGTAGAGCGCAAGTTCCATGAAACGGTCGAACGGCAGCGCACCGCCGGCGTCGGCGATCGCCTCGCGCAGGTGCGCGGCGACGCGTTCGCCGTGGGCGCGCGCCGTGGCATCCGGTTCGGGCAGCTGGTCGAGGGCGGTCGGGCGCATGCGTGCGGACTCGCGACGGCGAGGCGGTTTGGCTAGAGTGGCGGGATGGACGATTCTACACCCCGGCTGGCGGGCCACGCCGCGCTGGTGACCGGCGCGGCGCACCGCATCGGTGCCGCCATCGCCCGCCGCCTCCACGCGGCCGGCATGGACGTCGCGATCCACTACCGCGCCTCGGCACGGGCCGCGGAGATCCTCGCCAAGGAACTCAACGAGCTTCGTCCGGGCTCCGCGACGCCGCTGCAGGCCGACCTGCTCGACCACGCCGCGCTGGGCCCGCTGGTCGACGACGCGATCGCGGCCCTCGGCCACCTCGACCTGCTGGTCAACAACGCCTCGACGTTCTACCCGACCCCGGTCGCCGAGGCGACACCGGAGCAGTGGGACGAACTGCTCGGCAGCAACCTCCGCGCGCCGTTCTTCCTCGCCCAGGCGGCGCTTCCGCACCTGCGAGAACGCCACGGGGCCATCGTCAACATCGTCGACATCCACGCCCAGCGCCCGCTCGGTGGCCACCCGGTCTACTCGATCGCCAAGGCGGGCCTGGCGATGCTGACCAAGTCGCTGGCGCGCGAACTCGGCCCCGAGGTACGCGTCAACGGCGTCGCCCCCGGGGCGATCCTGTGGCCCGAGGCGGGGCTGTCGGAGGAGGAGCAGCAGGCGATCCTCGACCAGGCGGTGCTCGGCCGCCTCGGCGACCCGGACGACATCGCGCGCGCCGTGCTCTACCTCTACCGCGACGCCGGGTACGTCACCGGCCACGTGCTGCCGGTCGACGGCGGCCAGCTGGTGATGCACCGCTAGGCCTGTCGAATCCACGACGATCGCGGCCTGGGAGCCGCTCCGACAAGGCGGGCCTCGTCCTGGGGGTCAGAGTACGCGTCCTGGGGGGGGTCAGAGTACGCGTACTCTGACCCCCATACCTCAGCGCGGCCCGTGCAGCGTCACCCGCCGGTCCGTGTACGGCACCCGCGCGGCGAAACGCTGCTGGCAGAGATTCACGGCCTCGATGTCGAGCGGACCGTCATGCCGGCCTAGGCCGAAGTGCAGGGTGACGTCGTCCTGACTGCCGGTACCGCGACCGATGCGCACGTGGCGGCGCTGCTCGCGGCCGGCGGCGCGCAGTGTTACCACGGTGCCCACCCCGGCGTGGTTGCAGGCCGGGTCGTCGACGCGTACCGCGAGCCAGTGGCCGCCACCGCCCCGGTTGCGCAGCAGGCGCACGCCGTCGCTGCTCGCGACCAGCAGGTCGAGGGCGCCGTCGGCGTCGATGTCGGCGAACGCCGCACCCCAGGCGTTGGCGACGCGCGCGCCGGCGAGCCAGCTGACGTCCTTCAGCCGACCCCGCCCGTCGTTCAGGTAGAGCCGCGACCAGCGGCCCGGGTAGATCGCCGTGACGAACAGGTCGAGGTCGCCGTCGTTGTCGACGTCGCCCAGCGCGGCATCGGACTCGGTCTCCTCGAAGCGCAGCCCGACCTCGACGCGGCGATCGACGTAGGGTGGCGGCGAGCCGGCCGCGGTCAGCAGGATGCGCGTGCGATCCGAGAACTCGATGAAGCGCGGGTGGGCGAGGTTGGTCAGGACCAGGTCCTCGTGCCCGTCGCCGTCGAGGTCGCCCGGTGCGACCGCGATGGTGTGACCGAACGCGCCGCCGCTGTTGTCCCCGCGCACCCCCCACGCCGCACCGACCTCCTCGAAGCGGCCGTCGCCGAGGTTGCGCCACAGCAGGTTCGGGCCGAGGCGGTAGTTGCCGACCACCGCGTCGGGCCAGCCGTCGGCATCGACGTCGGCCCACGCCATGCCGCGACCGCACAGCGGCTGTTCGGTGACGATGCCCGCGGACTGCGTGGCGTCGCGGAAACCACCCGCGCCGTCGTTGAGCAGCAGCTGGTCGGGATGGCAGAGACCGCGCCGGGTGCCGCCACGCTCGTAGTTGGCGAGGTAGAGGTCGAGGTCGCCATCGCGGTCGACGTCGGCGAACGCGGCCGCCTCGGTACGCTGGCCGGTACCGCCAGGCAGCGTGCGCGTTTCCCAGCCCGCCTCGCCCCGGTTGAACAGCACGCGGTTGGCCTGGCCGGTCAGCAGCAGGTCGTCGACGCCGTCGCCATCGACATCGGCCCAGAGACCGCCGGTCGCAGGCGAGCCCTCGGGCAGCGCCGACTCGGTGAAACGGCCGCCGCCATCGTTGACGAACAGCCGGCCGTCGAGCAGCAGGTCGGGGTCGCCGTCGCCGTCCGGGTCGCCCCAGGCGACGCGCTGCGCCGCGACACCGGAGAGCCCGGCGCTGTCGGTCACGTCGTCGAATGCCGGCCCACCTTCGCGTTCCCGGTACCGGTCACGTGGCGCGCCGGCCTCGCCCGCCTGCGCCAGCAGCGCGGCCAGGTGCGCCTCGGCCCGGGCGTGCGGCGCGAGCACCAGCGCCTCGCGGTAGAGCGCGCGGG
>JAACFL010000074.1 GCA_009937385.1 Gammaproteobacteria bacterium
CCTGTCGAGAATCCGGTCGCTGCCGAGCCGAAGCTCTCCGACGCAGAGGCGCCTCGCCCACCGTTCGCGCCCACGCCCGCTGCGACGCCCGAACCGCAGTCCTTCCTGCCACCCGAGCCCAGAAACCTCGCGCTGCCGCCGGTGGCGGAGCTCGCCACCGCGCCACCGGCATGGCGCGGCCCGGCGCGACGACCTGCAGCGGTGCGTGCCGCCATCGACAGCGACGACCTGCCCGACAGCACCCCCGACGACCTCGCCATCTACACCGGCCCGTCACTTGCCCAGGGCCTGACGCTGAAAGAGATCTTCGGCCTCGGCGTGCGCACCGTGGTCATCGACCCAGGCCACGGTGGGCGCGACCCAGGCACCAGTGGCAAGCTCGGTACGCGCGAGAAGGATGTCACGCTCGACGTCGCGCTGCGGCTTAAGACGCTTCTCGAACACGATCACAACTTCCGCGTGCTGCTCACGCGCGATTCCGACGCGACCACCTCTCTGAACCAGCGCGTGGAACTCGCCAACGACGCCAACGTCGACCTGTTCCTATCGATCCACGTCAACTACCTGCCGAACTCGACGCTCAACGTGGTCGAGACCTATTACTTCGGCGCCCACTCCGACCCGGAGGCACTGCGCCTCGCCGAGCGTGAGAACCACGGCTCGGAGTACAGCATGAGCGACTTCGAGAGCCTCGTGCGCAACATGCGCGATACGATTAAGCTACAGGAGTCGAAACGGCTTGCGACCTCGGTCCAGGCCAGCCTGACCGGCAACATGCAGCGTACATCGCAGGAGTTGCACGACGTCGGCATCAAGACCGCGCCGTTCGTGGTGCTCCTAGGCGTCAAGGCGCCGGCGGTGTTGGCCGAGATTTCGTGCATGTGCAACCCTGACGCCGAGCAGCGCATGCGGACGCCGGCGCACCGCGAGGAGATCGCACGCTACCTCGCCGAGGGCATAGTCAATTACCTGCAAGAAGAATCCATCAAGGGAGACGAATCGAATGACCGTCAAAGGCAAGCCAAAAAAAGCTAGTGGGGGCAGCAAGGGCGAGAGCCTGAACGTTGGTATCGACCTCGGCACCTCGCGCAGCGCCATCGCGCCAAGCAAGGGCAGTCGTCACCTGGTCGACAGCTACGTCGGCTGGCCGAAGGACTTCGTCTCTGCGCGCGTGCTGGGCAAACCGGTGCTGTTCGGTGCCGAGGCGCTGGAACACCGCCTCTCCCTGGATCTCTACCGCCCGCTCCAACACGGCGTGATCAAGGAGACCACCGACCGCGAACAGGAAGCGGTCGACGCCCTGATCGGCCACCTGCTCGAGACCGTCGATCCGGAGGGGAAGAAATCGCTGCGTGCGGTGGTCGGCGTGCCGGCCCAGGCGCTGACCCAGAGCAAACTGGCGATCCGCAACGCGGTCTCCGACTCGGTCGATGCGCTGATGATCGTCTCCGAGCCGTTCGCGGTCGCCTACGGTCAGGGCTTCCTCGACAACGCCATGGTCGTCGACATCGGCGCCGGCACGGTCGACTTCTGCATCATGCACGGCACGGTGCCGAACGACGAGGACCAGCGCACCAGTCTCAAGGCCGGGGACCACATCGACGAGGAGCTGCTCGAGGCGCTCACCGACCGCTATCCCGAGTCGAGCATCAACATCAACATGGTGCGCGAATTCAAGGAGCGCTGGTCGTTCGTCGGCAAGCCCGAGCGCCGCGTCCAGGTCGAATTCCCCATCGACGGCAAGATGGTGACCCACGACATCACCGATGAACTCGGCCGCGCCTGCGAGAGCATCCTGCCGGCGCTGTACGAACACACCGCCGAGCTGATCGCCAAGTTCGACCCCCAGTTCCAGGACGCCATTCGCCAGAACATCATCCTGGCCGGTGGCGGCAGCCAGATCCGTGGCCTCGCCGAGCACCTCGAGAAGGCGATGACGGAGTACGGGCCAGCCAAGGTCACGACCGTCTCCGACCCGATCTACGCCGGTGCCGACGGTGCGCTGGCGCTGGCCAAGGACATGCCGGCGGAGTACTGGGAAGAACTCTAGTCAGGCGCTTCCCGCGAGGCAGCGGGTGCGGAGGACAGCACTCCGCACCCGGATGCGCTGCCGCATGCTCTGGGTGCAACCAGGCGCTGCAGCCTCGGTCGGGCCATCAGGAAAAGTCGGTAGGCAAATTCCATTGGACTGCTGAGCAGGCGCGAGTCCGCCAACCGACCGAGCCAGCGCAGTCCGCTGGCACGCTTCCAGAGCGCAGCGAAGGCGGCGACACCACTGACCAGCTGGCCGTCGGCGAGCCTGACGTGGAAACGCGCGAGCGCCGCGTCACGGTCGAGATCGATCGCAACACGCTCGCCGGGACTGTCCGCCACGTCGATCCAGGCCACCTCGCCCGGAGCCACGCGCCGACTCAGGAAGTCGATCTCCCTGCGGCACAGCGGGCAGCCGCCATCGAAATAGACTGTCAGCATGGCATTTTCCGTTTTTCGAGCATGTGCCGCTGTGTCACCTGCGCTCTGCCTGCCGTAACACTGCGCATGGCGCAGCGCCTGGGGAGCGCTCAGTTGCCGGCACGCACCAGAGCGTGATGCGCGCCGTAGAGGGCACGGCGGCGCAGCACGGCATACATGGCGTAGCCGATACTGGCGAGCAGGCCGACACGCAGCAGGATGTAACCGGTTGTGAGCGCGACGATTTCGGTTTCCATGTGCAACTCCTTTTTGTCTTGGACAAATACATGAGGCGTTTGAAATCTAACCCCATCACGGACCGATGTCAATTTTGTCTATGACAAATAATCGTGGGGGCGCGCTGTCCTCAAGCTGGTGCGGAGCCACCGCGTGCTGATCGACGACATGCAGCATCCGGATCACGTGTCACGCCTCGGCACACGCTGGGAATCGGTCACCGATCGGGTCATGGGCGGTCTCTCGGACGCCGCCCTCGCGCACGAGACCTACCAGGGCCGCAGCTGCCTGCGCCTGCGTGGCGATGTGCGGCTCGACAACAACGGCGGCTTCGTACAGATGGCGCTCGACCTGGCCCCGCTCGGTGGCGAGCTCGATGCCAGCTCGTGGACCGGGGTGGAACTCGTGGTTCAGGGTAACGGCGAGCGGTACGGCGTCCACTTGCGCACTGGCGACCTCACCCGTCCGTGGCAGTCCTACCGTGCCGGCTTGGTCGCCGGCCCCGCTTGGCAGACCGTCCGCCTGCCGTTCGTGGACTTCGTCACCCACCGCACCGAGGCGCCGCTCGCATTGCAGCGCCTGCGCCGCCTGGGTCTGGTCGCCATCGGCAAGGCGTTCGAAGCCGACCTGCGCCTCGCCTGCCTGTCGTTCTACTGAGCGCGAGATCGGCCTCGCCAGGGCGCGTTGATATTTACTAGACGACCAGTCTATTATTGGCGACATGCCAGTCACCGAACCCTCCAGGCGGCGTCCCGGCCGCCCGCCCAAAGTCGACGGCTCACGCCTGGCGACCCGCGAGCGGTTGGTGCGCGCCGGCATCGAGATCCTCACCGAGCAGGGTTTCGCGAGCACCGGCATCGACGCCGTGCTCAAGCGCGTCGGCGTGCCGAAGGGCTCGTTCTACCATTACTTCGCGAGCAAGGAGGCGTTCGGCCACGCGGTGATCGAGGGCTACGCCGCCTACTTCGCGCGCAAGCTCGACCGCTGGCTGCTGGACGCGACCCGCTCCCCACTCGAGCGGCTGCGCGACTTCGTCGCCGACGGCAAGGCCGGCCTGCGCCGCTTCGAATTCCGCCGCGGCTGCCTGATCGGCAACCTCGGCCAGGAACTCGGCGGCACCCACGATGCCCTGCGCGATCCCATCGAGGCGGTGTTTCGCGACTGGCAGGGACGTGTCGCGCGCTGCCTGGAAGCCGCAATCGCGGCCGGCGAGCTGACACCGGATGCCGACAGCGAGCGGCTCGCCAAGATCTTCTGGATCGGTTGGGAGGGCGCGATCCTGCGTGCCAAGCTGGTCCGTGACACCGCACCGGTCGACCTGTTCACCGAGCACTTCTTCGCCGGGCTCCCCCGGCCCACCCCCGACACGAGGAACACCCGATGAAAGCGATCCTGATCACCAAGGACGAGGAGTACCGCGCCGAGCTGACCGACGTCGACGAGGCCCAGCTCCCCGACGGCGACGTCACCGTCGCCGTCGACTACTCGACGCTGAACTACAAGGACAGCCTCGCGATCACCGGCAGTTCACCGGTGGTACGCAACTTCCCGATGGTGCCGGGCATCGACCTGGCTGGCACCGTCGAGGAGAGTTCGCACGCCGACTTCAAGCCGGGCGACCAGGTGGTGCTCAACGGCTGGGGTGTGGGCGAGGTGCACTGGGGTGGCCTGGCCGGCAAGGCGCGCCTGAAGGGCGACTGGTTGATCCCGTTGCCCGGAGCGTTCAGCCCCAAGCAGGCGATGGCGATCGGCACGGCCGGCTACACGGCGATGCTCTGTGTGCTCGGCCTCGAGCGCAACGGCGTTACGCCGGACCAGGGCGAGATCCTGGTCACCGGCGCGGCCGGCGGCGTCGGCAGCGTGGCGATCTCGATCCTGGCCAAGCTCGGCTACGACGTCATCGCCTCGACCGGGCGCCCGGAACAGGCCGACTACCTCAAGTCACTCGGGGCCTCCGGCACCATCGACCGCGCCGAACTGGCCGAGAAGGGCCGTCCGCTCGGCAAGGAGCGCTGGGCCGGGGCGGTCGACACCGTCGGCAGCCACACGCTGGCCAACGCCTGCGCGACAACCAAGTACGGTGGCACCGTCGCCGCGTGCGGCCTCGCCGGGGGCTTCGACCTGCCGGCCACGGTGATGCCATTCATCCTTCGCGGCGTGACGCTGGACGGCATCGACAGCGTCTACCGGCCGAAGGCCGACCGCCTCGAGGCGTGGCAGCGGCTGGCCAGCGACCTCGATCTGCAACACATCGAGGCGATCATGCACGAGATCGGCCTGTCCGACGCGATCGCCACGGCCGGAGAACAGATGGCCGGCAAGGTGCGCGGCCGGGTGGTGGTCGACGTCAACCGCTGAGGCGCCTTTCAGCGCACACCGGGATCCACGCAGGCTCGTGCCTGGACCCTGGGTCGCGTCGACGGTATCGCGCGAGCACGCAGCACGCAGCACGCAGCACGCAGCACGCAGCACGCGATGGTGACCGACACGGAGCCCATCGGGAACCGTTCCGGTCGCCAGCGCTTGTCGTGAACTGTCGCCTGCAGGCTGACGGCTGGCGTGACGCACACCGGGCAACGCTCCCGGTTAGGAGGCCGGCCCGGATCGTCAGTCAGTTTGGGTTTGGGTCTGAGTCCAGGACGGCGCGATGACCAGTGACTTGAACTCCGCCAAGGGCACCGGCCGGCTGTAGAAATAGCCCTGGATCAGGTCGCAATGGTAGGTGACCAGGAAGTCGAGCTGGTCCTGGGTCTCGGCGCCTTCTGCAACCACTTCCATGCCGAGGCTGTGCGCCATGCTGATGATGGTCGAGACGATGATCTCGTTGTTCGGTGCCGACTCCAGGTCGCGGATGAATGCGCGGTCGACCTTGAGCTGTCCGATCGGCAGGTTGGCGAGATAGCTGAGTGACGAGTAACCGGTGCCGAAATCGTCGATCGCGAGCTGCACGCCCAGGCCGTTCAGCTTGTGCATCACGCCTTGGACCTCTTCCGGATTCTTTAGCAGCATCGACTCGGTCAGCTCCAGAACCAGCATCTTCGGTTCGATGCCGCTCTTCTCGAGCGCCTTCTCGACCGAGGCCACGAATCCCTCCTCGTGGAACTGGCTGCCGGCGACGTTCACCGAGACTGGAAACACCTTCCCCGTCTCTGCGCCCCATTCGGCAAGCTGCAGGCACGCCGTCTCGAGCACCCAGCCACCGATCGGGATGATCTGGCCGCTCGACTCGGCCAACGGGATGAACTTGAACGGTGGAATCTGGCCCTTCTCTGGAAGGTTCCAGCGCAACAGGGCTTCGGCACCAAGAATCTCCCCGGAATCCGGGTCGACCTGCGGCTGAAAGTGCAATTCCAGCTGGTCCTTACCCAGGGCACCGCGCAAGGCCGAGAGCAACTCGTAACGCTCCCGCAGCTCCTCTTCCATCTGCTGGCCGAAGAGTGAATAGCCGTTTCCACCCGACTCCTTGCACCGCGTCAGTGCCATGCTGGCGTGGCGCAGCAGTTCCTCGCCGTCCTGGCTGTCCGTCGGGTAGCTGGCGGCCCCCATCGAGGCCGATACGGTGATCTCGTGATCGGCAATCGAGAACGGCCGATTGAACACTTCGAGGTAGCGATCGCAGAAGTTCAGGATCTTCTGCTCCTCCGGGAGACCCGAGATGATGACGACGAATTCATCATTTCCCAGGCGCGC
Source organism: Gammaproteobacteria bacterium (assembly GCA_009937385.1). GTDB lineage: Bacteria > Pseudomonadota > Gammaproteobacteria > QNFN01 > QNFN01 > QNFN01. The sequence goes on from JAACFL010000074.1 coordinate 6,379, forward strand.
CACGGTGTCGTAATCACGGGCGAGCGTACTGAGCCGCTCGGCGATATCGCGCAGCAGCTGATCGCCTTCCAAGTGGCCATGCGTCTGGTTGAGGTCACTGAATTGATCGATGTCGATGTAGAGAGCAACCACCAGGTCCCCGTGACGCCGTGCCCTGTTGACCGCCTGGGACACCCGATCCCCGACCAGGCTGCGGTTGGCGAGATCGGTCAGCGGGTCATGGGTTGCCTGGTGCTCGAGCTGCGCCTTGAATCGCAGCAGTTCCGTGATGTCGCGCTTGACCGCGGCATAGCCGGAGACCTTGCCGTCACTTCCCTTGACCGGCGAGATGATGGCGTCTTCCCAGTAGAGCTCACCGTCCTTCTTGCGGTTGATCAGCTCGCCTTCCCAGGTCTTGCCCTCGCTGAGCAACGACCACATCTCCTGGAAGGTCTCTTTGCTGACCAGGCCCGAGCCCAGGATCCTCGGATTGTGACCGAGGATCTCTTCCGGTCCGTAACCGGTCAGTCGATAGAGCGCCGAGTTGGCGTAGGTGGTGTTCTCGGCCAGGTCGGTGACCATGACCGACAGCGGGCTCTGCTCGACGACCTGGTTGAGGAGCTGGATTCGGTCGACCTGTTGCCTGTGCGTGACGATCGTCGAGACCACGCGACCCGCGGTCTCCATCAGCGGCCCGGCATCCTCGTCCTGGGGCATGTTGACCGAGCACCACACGGCAAGCGTACCAAGCGCCTGGTCCTGGTGATCGAGCAGGGTCACTACGTGGCTGGCATGCTCACCGCAAAGAGCCTGACACGCGGGCATCGGCTCCGTCGGCAGGTTGTAGTGTGGAGTCGGGCTGTTCCCGATACGCATGCATAGGCAGCTCGAGCGATCTCTACTCGCGAGCTTGGAGAGACCATCAAGCAGCCCCTCCTCGATGCCGCGTTGCGCGGTGATCAGGCAACGCTCCTCGTCAGAAGCGAGCAGGAAACAGGCCGCCTTGCCGATGTCGCTGAGCCATTCGACTTCAATCAGCAGCCCTAGGACCTTGTCGACTGCCTGTTCGAGGGAAAGTGGCTCGAGAGTGATGGCGAACATCTGGCTGACCAGATGGTGCATCTGCCGGTCACGATGTCGGCGGTGTGCAAAGATGGCATCGTGTGCATGCACCAGTTCTAAGATGCCGCCATCGTTGAGTCGTTTGCTGATCTGGCGCGCGAGCACCTGGTCGAGCACACGTGGATCGAAAATCGACGCATCGAAGACATCTTGCGCACCGTGCTGGAGAACCGCTCCGGCCGACTCGACCTCGAGGTCGTGCGCGTAGGCGGTCAATGCAGCCGCGCCTTTGGCCTCGACCAGCGCATCCACCAAGGCCAGCCCACCACCCTCCTCGAGCGCAAGATCACAGATCACGAGATCATATGGATTCTCAGCAAGCGTGGAACGAGCCGCGTCGAGACTTGCGACGTGATCGAGCACCAGATCGAAAGTATGCGAAGTCAGTGTCGCGTTTGCGGCCTGGTCGATTCGCGACTGAGCCTCACCGTCCCTGCTGACGTGCAAAAGGCGCATGGCCGACTTGTGCGAATCCAGTTCATGCCCGCGGTCGGGAAGATCATTCTGGAGGCTGGTCAAAGGGCACCTTCCGTTTACGGCTTCACGCTTGCATGAAGGCGTGATACTCGAAATTCGACAAAAATCATGAAGCTCCGAAACTACTATCGAGCTCGTTCCGAATTACCCTAGCAGATCGCAAATTCGTGCGCGTATCCCCTCCCGTCAGGGAACGGCCATATAATGGCTTCTTAACGCCTATTCGTGACCGTGATCAAAAACCGCGAAAACGATGATTCAGCCAGGCACTTCCAGCTTGTCAGTATTCGATGGCACCAGGTGACAGGCCCCCAGAAAACACGCAGATTCGGCTCTTGACCCCCAGCACCCTCCGCAACATTACGCACTCGGTCATGACGCGGTCGCTGGCCGCGCTGTTCTGCGCGCTGCTGATCTCCCTGGTATTCAACCGGTTTTTCCCAGACCTGGGCCAGGCCGGAGAAACAGTGCAGTCCGCGGTCGCGGTCCTGACTTGCGCACTGTTTCTCTATCTCTGGGCAATCCGCCCAATGCTCAGGGAACATCGCCGTGCGTTGCAGCAAGCGGAATCCAGCGCCTTCGAGGAACCCCTGACCGGACTGTTGAACCGCCGCGCCCTGGATAGCCACCTTTCACGCCTGCTTGCGTCCTCGAAGCGCACCGGGGAACTTGCCGCCCTGCTCTATTTCGATCTCGACGGCTTCAAGTCCATCAACGACCAGTATGGACACAAGGCCGGTGACAGGACCCTCGAGGCGGTCGGCCTGCGCCTGCGTGAAATCACCCGCGCAGACGATACGGCTTTTCGCATCGGCGGGGACGAGTTCATCCTGCTCATCCAGCACCTGGGAAACCAAACGGACGTGGCGCTGGAGAAGTGCGAGGTCCTGGCGCGCAAACTGTCTTCACGCATCGCGGTGGCCATTCCCCTGGATCACCACCAACTCACGGTCACGGCGAGCGTGGGCACGACGCTGATAGGTGATCATCTCGCCAATCCCGACATGCTGATGCATTCGGCTGACACCGCGATGTATGAAGCCAAGCGACGCGGCAAGAACCGTGTCGTCAGTGCGCATAGTCTCGGTCTCTCGTGGCACCGTATCGCTGAAATCGGCTGCACAGAGATCGATTCGGATCACGCCCATCTCGAAGCACTGCTGATCGATGCGATCGAGGCGCAGGACGACCCGGTCGGTAAAACGCGTAAGCTCATTGCAGAGACCCAGGAGCATTTCCTGCGCGAGCAGAAATATGCCGCCGATCACGGTCTCAACATGACTTCTGCCCATGCCCGAGAACACAAGCGCCTGTCGAACCTGCTGGGGCAACTGAACGATCAGCTGAACGAGGAGAACCTCGCCGAGACCCAGCTGCAGATACTCAACGCCACACGCGAGCACGTCCGCGACTACGACGTGGAATTGCTCTCGACTTCCGGCGATTGATCATCGAGCAGACGCCGCAGGGATCCCTCGAAAGGCGGTGCGCTTCGGAGATGACCTCGCGAACCGGGCCGACCCATCGATGGAAATCTAAGAGATCGTCGCGCTCACCGAGGCCGTACGTCGCTACCTGCGCCGCACGCTCAGAGAACTCGACTCGCTGGGCGAATGATTCCGCAATGCTGCTGGGGTTGCCCAAGGCGTACGCCCCGCCTAACCTTCACCACAATGCAGGTTACTAAGACGTCTGGCGCCTCCCGGCAGCCGTGCTGCGCTGGAGGGTCGACCCAGGGAAAGCACCCACTGCCCGACCCAACCTCATGACCCGCACTGTGAGGTGGCCAAGCCTGGCCATCCTCGCCCACCGCACACCTCGGATCCCAAACACAATGCTGCTGAAAACACCGCTCGCGACCATGCTGCCTGCTGTCGTCCTCCTGAGTGCTCCACTGGTGACCGGGGCGCAAGAGTCCGGGGGTGTGCTCGAGGAGGTGGTGGTCACCGGCACCCGCTCCGAGCAGGTCCTGGGCGAGATGCCCGGCAACACGGCGGTGGTCACCTCCGAGGAACTCGAACTGATCAGCGCGACCCACCCGACCGAGATCTTCACGCGCACGCCGGGCGTGCTCGTGAGTCGCGGCGGCAGCGGCCAGGAGCATCTCACCGCGATCCGCTCGCCGGTCTTCACCGGGCCGGGCGCCTGCGGCGAATTCCTGCTCGCCCAGGACGGCGTGCAATTGCGCCCGACCGGCTTCTGCAATGTCAACGAGCTGCTGCAGGCCAACACCGAGCAGGCGGCGCGCATCGAGGTGCTGCGTGGCCCGGGCACGGTCTTCTACGGTTCGAACGCCCTGCACGGCATCATCAACGTCATCACCGCGGCCAGTTCTCCCATTCCCGAGAACATCGCCTCCATCGAGTACAGCAGCGACGACTTCGCGCGCCTGAAGGCGACGACCTCAAGGACCTCGGGAGCGCACGGTTACCGCGTCAACGCCAACGTCACCAGCGACGAGGGCTGGCGCGACGATGCCGACTACGACCAGTACAAGCTCGACTTCCGGCACGACTAC
>JAACFL010000288.1 GCA_009937385.1 Gammaproteobacteria bacterium
GAGGCCGCCGACCCGCGCCGCAACTACCGGCAGACCGGCCGCCCAGGCTTCCAGGGCGACGATGCCGAAAGGTTCGTGGCGCGACGGCAACAGCAGCAGATCGGCAGCGGCAAAGGTGTCCGCCAGTGTCTCGCTCTCCGGTTCCAGGCTGCCAATGAGGTGCAGCCGGTCGGCCACTCCCAGACCTTCGGCGACCGATCGTACCTCGCGTTCGTAACCTGCAACCGTCACCGGCCCCACCAGCACCGCGTGCAGCGCCGGCACCCGGGCGAGGATTTCGGGAATCAACTCCTGGCCCTTCTGCGGATCGATCCGTGCAGCGGTCAGAGCCACGGGGGTGCCTTCCGGCAGGCCGAGCGCGGCCCGACCGCGGCGACGGTCTCCGGCTTCGAGCCAGGATGTCTCGACCGCGTTCGGCAGCTGCTCGATGCGGGTGTTGGGGTAGCGCGCCCGACCCCGCTCGAGCTCCTGCCGTGACAGCACCAGGATCAGGTCGGCATCACGCAGGAAGGCGCGCGTTCCGAGCAACGCCGACGGCGCCTTCCCCCAGTCGAGGCTGTGCCGCGTCGGTGCGATCATCTCGCGAACTTCCTCTTCCGGGACCGCGAACTCGCCTCCGTGCAGCTGCACGACATATGGTATGCCTCGGCGCCGGGCCGACCACCGCACCTGACCGGCGAGCCGTTGCATCGTGTGGCAGTGCAGGAGATCGACCCCGGGTTCGTCGAGCATGCGCCACAGCATCGCCGGCGCCAGCGGGTTGCCACCCTTGCGGTCAAGAGCCTGACGCGCCGCCATCGACAACGGCACCCGGCCGTAGGTGTAGCCAAATCGCTCAACGGGAACGCCCATCAGCTCGCCCTCACCGCGCTCGTCGAGAGCGCTCGTGCACAACAAACGCGAATCGTCGCCGCGCCGGAGCTGCTCCCTGACCAGCGATGCCACCACCGACTCGGTGCCGCCCCAGGCGTTGGCGGTGAAACGACGGGCGACGTGGACGATCTTCATGCCTGCCTCACGAGAAGCCGCACCAGCCAGCGTTTGCCGGGCAGGTGGGCGGATTCGAGACGGTGGCGCTCCTCGGCCCCGATCAACCCGCTCAGACGGAAACCCACAAGCATCAGCACACAACTCGCTGCAACGCCGGTGGCGACCGCCGGCCAGCCGTGCACCCACGGACGCGCCAGTGCCGGCAGCAAACCAGGGGACACGGCGACGAGGAGTCGCGCGATCCAGCGAAAGGGGAACTCCAGCGGCCCGGTGAAGCGTAGGGCGTAGCGGATGGTGATCGGTGTGACGAGCACGAAGGAGAGCACCACCGCCGCGATCGCGCCTGGAATCTCGAAACGTGGGATGAGCAGCAGGTCAAGTACGATATTGACCGCCAGCTGCAGCACGCCAAACGGCAAGGTGCGGTGGGCCTGCTCCTTGACCAGCAGCGCCGTGCCCACCGGCACCGACACAAACGGCAGCAGTAACACCACAGAAAAGATCCGCGCCACCGAACCTGCCGGCGCCATCTCTGCTCCGTAGAGCAGCACCAAGGCACGATCCGCCCACACCACCCCGAGCAGCGCCACCGGCACCGTCACCACCGCCAGCAGCTTGTAGTACCAGCCGACCAGCACGCCGAGCCGCGAGGGGTCCCTGGTGTAGGAGGCGGTCACGGCCGACAGGACGACCGCGTACAACGACAGCGGCACCAGCTCGAGGCCGAGCTGCGGCAGCGAGTAACCGAGATCGTAAAAGCCCACTACTGCAGGCGACGCCACGATCGCGAGGAAAAAGACCTCCGACTGCCGCTGAACGACCAGATTGACAAGACCCGAACCGACCATCGTCGCTGCGTAGCCACCCAATCTCCGGGGCCGCACACCGTTCGGCGACTCCGTCGGCAACGACCGGACAGCACGCCGCAGCGACGGCAACAGCATCACGCAAGCCAGACCGAGCGCTCCAGCCTGCGCGGCAAGCGCTCCGCTCGCTCCCCAACCCTTGTCGAGCAACCACCACGTGAGGGTGAGCCACACCGCTCCGGTGACGGTGGTTGTGATCATCAGAACACGGGCGCGGCCAAGCGCAAAGTGAAGCTGGTAGAAAGTCTCCTTGAATACGAAGACCGCGGCCAGTACCGCAATCAGCGGCAGCAGGGGGCCGATCTTCGGCGTCAGCAGCCTTTCGCAGAGCGGCCGCAGGGCTACCAGCAGGGCGCCTGCGGCCGACGCCAGCAGCGCCTGCACGCCGACTGTCAGGATGAAAAGTCTTCGCACACCGACGCCGGCACCCTGGGCTTCCAGCTCAGGCACGTATCGGAGCAGCGCCCGGTCGAGACCAAAAGCCCCCAGCAGACCCAGGTAGACCACCATGTTGCGTGCCAGCGACCAGACGCCGAAGTCCTCGGCGCCGAGATATCGTGCCGCGACAATTGACACACCGAGGGTGCCGCCAAGAGTCGCCACCTTGGCGAGGACCGACCATACGGCCTGCCCTGAAACCCTCTGCGAGGCGGTTGGCAGGGCTGCCGCTACGACGTCGCCCATGCGGCCATCTCCCGCATCACGCCACAGAGATCGGTAATTTCCTTCACCGATTCCCGGGGGGTGAAGT
>JAACFL010000289.1 GCA_009937385.1 Gammaproteobacteria bacterium
GAGTACGGCGACTTCCTCGAAGACGTGATCAAGGACCGCATCGAGCGCGTCTCTGGCGTCAGCCGGGTCAACGTCTACGGCGGCAGCGAGCGTGAGCTGCAGGTGCGTTTTGACCCCGAGCTTCTGGCCCGCTACCGGCTCACGGTGAGCGGTGTGGTGCGCACGCTGCGCGCCGCGAACATCGCCATCTCCTCGGGCTACGTCGACGAGGGCAAGCGGCGCTATACGGTGCGCACCGAGGGGGAGCTGAATGCCGTCGACGCGATCCGCGCCGTGGTGCTGCGCTCGGTGGCCGACCCCGAGACCGGTCGCCTGTCGCGCGTGACCGTCGGCGACGTCGCCACCGTCGCCCCCGGTTACAAGGAGCCGAGCGCGCGCATCCGCATGCTCGGCGTCCCCGGGCTGGCGTTCAACGCCGTACGCGAGACCGGCGCCAACGTCATCGAGACCATGGCCGGCCTGCGCGTCGCGGTCGAGGAGCTCAACGCCTACCAGCTGCCCGCCGCTGGCCTCGAGCTGCGGCAGGTCTACGACGAGACGGTCTACATCAACTCGGCGATCGACCTGGTGCGGCAGAACATCTGGTTGGGCGGCTCTTTGGCGGCGATCGTGCTGGTGCTGTTCCTGCGCTCGTTCCGCGCCACGCTGGTGGTGTCGATCGCGATCCCGGTCTCGGTGATCGGTGCCTTCGTCGCTATGGCCGCGCTTGGCCGGTCGATCAACGTCATCTCGCTGGCCGGCCTCGCGTTCGCGGTCGGTATGGTGGTGGATGCGGCGATCGTCGTGCTCGAGAACATCTACCGTCTGCGCGAGGAGGGACGTCCGGCGCGCGAGGCCGCCTACGAGGGCGCGCGCCAGGTGTGGGGTGCGGTGCTGGTCTCGGTGCTGACCACGGTGATGGTGTTCATCCCGATCCTGACGCTCGAGCTCGAGGTCGGGCAGCTGTTCCGCGACATCGCGGTGGCGATCTCGGTGTCGGTGATCCTGTCGCTGATCGTCTCGATCACCGTGATCCCGGCACTCGCCAAGCGCTTCTTTCATTTCGGCCAGACCGGCGACGAGGGCACCGCGCTGGTGCGTCACCACCTGCCCGGCATCGACGCGCTGGCCGGCGGCGTGGCGCGGCTGTTCCACCGCTTCACCGACCGGGTGCTCGCAAGTCGCAGCCTTGCGGTCGGCGTGGTCGCCATGGTCACGACCGTCGCGCTGGGCGGCGCATGGGCGTTCATGCCCAAGCTCGAGTACCTGCCCGAGGGCAATCGCAACCTGGTGTTCGGCGTCATCATCCCACCGCCCGGCTACAACCTAGACACCATGAGCGAGATGGCGCAACGCTTCGAGGCGGCGACCAAGCCGCACTGGGCGATCCTGCACGGCGAGGAGTCGGGCCCGGGCGAGCCGGTGCGCATCGACCGGGTCTTCTTCGTCGTGCTGCGCGCCCGCGCCTTCATGGGTGCCGCCGCAGTTGACGGCAGCCGCGCCGCGGAACTGATCCCGGTGCTGCAGAAACCGATGTTCAGCGAACCGGGCACCTTCGGCTTCGTCAACCAGCCTTCGATCTTCGGCCGCGGCATCGGCTCGGGAAGACGCATCGACCTCGACATCTCAGGACCCGACCTCGAGGTGCTGCTCGAGGTGGCAGGCAAAGCGGTACGCCAGGTCGCCACGGTGATGCCATTCAGCGAGGGCAACCAGCTACGCCCCAATCCGGGGCTCGAACTCGGCGCGCCCGAGGTGCGCGTGGTGCCCAATCGCCTGCGACTGGCGGACAACGGCATCACCGCGCAGGAGCTCGCCGAATCGATCGATGCCGCCAACGACGGCCTGCGGGTCACCGAGGTCTCCGACGGCAGCAGCCGCATCGATCTGACCCTGATGGGGCCGCGCAACGGCGTCAGCATGACCCAGGGCATCGGCAGCCTGCCGGTGGTGACCCCGGCCGGCGCCGTGGTCCCGGTGAGCCAGCTTGCCGACATCATCATGACCGCCGGCCCGACCGAGCTGCGGCACCGAGAGAGGGAACGCACCATCACCATCGAGGTGCGCCCCGCACCCGGCGTGCCGCTCGAGGCGGCGCTCGACAAGCTGCGTGCCGAGGTCATGGAGCCGCTCGAGGAGGAAGGGCTGCCACCGGACGTCAAGCTCGGGCTGTCGGGCACCGCCGACCAGCTGGCGCAGACCTGGGACGCGATGGTCGTGCAGCTCGCGCTGGCGCTGGTGATCGTCTACCTGGTCATGGCGGTGTTGTTCGAGAGCTTCATCTACCCGCTGGTGATCCTGCTCTCGGTGCCCGTCGCAACGGTGGGCGGCATCGTCGGGCTGGCGCTGCTCAACCTCACGACTTACCAGCCGCTCGACATGCTGACCCTGCTCGGCTTCGTGATCCTGATTGGCATCGTGGTCAACAACGCCATCCTGATCGTGCACCAGGCGCTGCACCTGCGCCGCGAACGCGGCCTCGCTCCTCGGGAGGCCGTCGCGACCGCAACCCGCAATCGCCTGCGACCGATCTTCATGTCGACGCTGACCAGTGTCTTCGGGATGCTGCCTCTGGTGCTGTTCCCAGGCGCCGGCTCGGAGCTCTATCGCGGGCTGGGCAC
>JAACFL010000003.1 GCA_009937385.1 Gammaproteobacteria bacterium
CCCTCGAGGCGCGAGCCCAGGTTCACCGAGTCGCCGAGCACGGTGTAGGAGCGGCGGAACTGCGAACCCATGTTGCCGACGTTCATCGGCCCGGTGTTGAGGCCGATGCCGATGTTGACCTCGGGGTAGCCAAGCCGGGCCAGCTCGGGTTTCAGCTCCTCGGTCCTGGCCAGCATCATCAGCGCGGTGTCGATGGCATTGCGCGCATGGTCCGGGTCGGCCAGCGGTGCGCCCCAGAACGCCATGATCATGTCGCCCACGTACTTGTCGATGGTGCCGCGGTGATCGAAGATGATCTCGGTCATCGGCGTGAAGAAACGGTTGAGCAGGTCCTTGAGCTGGCTCGCGGTGAGCTGCTCGGAGATGGTCGTGAAGCCGCGGATGTCGCAGAACAGCACGGTCAGCTCGCGCCGCTCCCCGTCGTCGGTGATGCCCTCAGGGTTGCGGCTCATCTCCTCGACCAGTTCCGGAGGCACGTACTGGCCGAACATCGACTTCAGCTGGCGCTTGGCCAGCGTCTCGGTGAAGAAGCCGTAGACCAGGTTGAAGCTGGTCACCGCGACGACCGCGAGCAGCGGCCCGATCAGCGAGGTGACGAACGCCTGGTCGATCCACAGCCACAGGTTGACCCAGACCGCGATCCCGGCGGCGACGGCCGACGCGAGCACGTAGAGCAGCACGCCACTGAACGGCAGCACCAGCGACAGCAGCAGGCCGAGGCCGAAGGTCAGCACGATGTCGACGCCGTCGGCCCACGGTGGCTTGAACGGGAATTGCCCGTCGATGATCCCGGCGAGCACGCTCGCGTGCACCTCGACGCCGGGGTAGACGCTGCTGACCGGGGTCGAGCGGATGTCGACCAGGCCGACCGCGCTGGTGCCGATCAGCGCGATGCGCCCGGCCAGCGCCTCGCCGGCGTCACCGCGCAGCACGTCGGCAGCGGAGACGTAGTCGAAGGTGCGCGCTGGGCCGCGGTACGGGATCATCACCCGCCCGAGGCCATCGGTCGGCAGCAGCTCCCCGTCGAGGCTGACCGCTTCGAGGGTCTCGACGCCACCGATCGGCGTACTGAGCAGCGCGATCTCCTCGACGAACAGGAAGCGACGTGCGCTCTCCAGGGCCAGCGACGGGTAGATCGCGTCGTCGTAGGCAAGGATCATCGGGTAGCTGCGGTTGACGCCATCGGCATCGGGTGTGGAGACGAAGAAGCCGGCGCGCTCCGCCGCCTGCTGCAGCACAGGGATGTTGGCGGTATGGCCGGTCATCTGCTCGAGGCCCAACGCCCCGGGATCCGGAGCATCGAGCAGCTCGAGCGGATCGCCGGTCACCCCGGCTCGGTTCTGCTCCAGGGTCAGGGCATAGCCGAGCACGATGTCGATGCCCGCCTCGCGTGCCGCGCTGATGCTGCGCGCGAAGAGCAGGTCGCCATCGAGCTCCTCGTCGACCGGGGCCAACAATTCACCGAGTCGAGCCGCATTATCACCGAGCAGCGGCGTCGCCTCACGCAGCACTTGCCGGATCGGGTTCTCCTCGGCCTCGGCGAACACGATATCGAAGCCGACCACCACCACGCCGGCCTCGACGAGACGGTCGATCAGCTGGGCAAGGACGCTGCGCGGCCACGGGAAGTGGCCGACCTCGGCGAGCGATGCCTCGTCGATGTCGACGATCACCACGTCGCGGTGCGGCACCGGGTCGGCGGGCAGAGTCTGGTTGAAACGCAGATCGTAGACCAGCCAGTCGAGGCGATCGCGTACCGCGCGCAGCACGCCGCTGTCGGCCTGGTGCAGGAACACCACCAGCAGGGTGATGGCGATTCCGCCGGCTATGGGCACCAGCCGGCGACGCCAGGTGCGATCTCGCTTCTTTTTGGTCAAAGGCCGGGCCGGATACCCCTCGTGCGGCGACTATATCACGCGCCCGGGAGGCGCCCGCCGCGTCATATCAGTGCCAGTCCTCGTGCCAGGTCGGCCTCCAGATCCTCGACCTCCTCGAGGCCGACCGACAGCCGCACCAGGCCCTCGCGGATGCTCATCGCCTCGCGCTGCGCGGCGCTCAGGCGGCCGTGGGTGGTGCTCGCCGGGTGGGTGATGGTGCTCTTGGCGTCACCCAGGTTGGCGGTGATCGAGATCGTCTCGACCGCGTCGATGACACGCCACGCCGCCTCGCGTCCACCCGCCACCTCGAACGACAGCAGGCCACCGAAGCCGGTCTGCTGGCGCGCCGCGAGGTCGTGCTGCGGATGGCTTGCGAGACCCGGATAGTGCACCCGCTCGACCGTCGGCTGCTGGTCGAGCCAGTGCGCGAGCGTCTCGGCCGATGCGCTGTGGGCACGCATGCGCAGGTTCAGCGTCTCCAGCCCCTTCAGGAACACCCAGGCGTTGAACGGGCTCATCGCCGGGCCCGCGGTGCGGATCACCCCGTGCACCTCTTCGAGCAGCGCCTGGTCGCCCACCACCGCACCGCCGAGACAGCGCCCCTGGCCGTCGAGGTACTTGGTCGCCGAGTGGATCACCAGGTCGGCGCCGTGCTGCAGCGGGCGCTGCAACGCCGGGGTGCAGAAGCAGTTATCGACCGCGAGCAGCGCGTCGTGTTCGTGCGCCAGGTCGGCCAGCACCGCGATGTCCGCCAGCTCGGTCAGCGGGTTGGAGGGCGTCTCGACGAACAGCAGCCGGGTCTCCGGGCGGATCGCGAGGCGCCACGCCTCCGGGTCGCACGGATCGACGAACGTGGTCGCGATGCCGAAGCGGGTCAGGTATTTCTCGAACAGGCTCACGGTGCTTCCGAACAGGCTGCGCGAGGAGACGATGTGGTCGCCGGCCCTGAGCAGGGCCATGCAGGTGGCGAGGATCGCCGCCATCCCCGAAGCGGTCGCGACGCAGCGCGCGCCACCCTCGAGCGTGGCGAGGCGCTCCTCGAAGGCGCGCACCGTCGGGTTGGTGAAACGTGAGTAGATGTTGCCCGGTTGCTCCTCGGCGAAGCGCGCGGCCGCCTCCGCGGCGTTGGCGAAGACGAAGCTCGAGGTCAGGTAGATCGGTTCGCTCTGCTCGCCCTCGGCGCTGCGCCGGTGGCCGGCGCGCACCGCACGGGTGCTGAATCCAAGATCGTCGTAGTCCATTTCGTGCCCTCCACGGCGCGTTGCGTGGTGCGCGAGCGGGCAGAAAAAAACCCGCTCAGCCACGGGGCTAAAGCAGGTCCTCTCGGCCGCTTTAGCTGCATTTGTAAGGCGCCCGCAAGCTGAGCTTCAAATCGGCGCCGTGGATTCAAGGTAATGGGCCGGCCGTGCGGCTGTCAAGTCGCCGGCCGCGCGGCGACGTCAGGCGGAGTTGTGCAGCCCGATGTCACCGCTGCCGGCATCCGACTCCGCGTCGTCACCGTCGACGGCCGCCTTGGCCTGGTCGTTGCGCCGCGCGGCGACGCGGTCGAGGTACGGCTGGTCGATGTCGCCGGTGACGTAGCGGCCGGTGAACACCGAGGCATCGAACTCGGCGATGCGCCGGTTGCCATAGCGCACCGCCTCGACCAGGTCTTCGATGTCCTGGTAGACCAGCCAGTCGGCGCCGATCGCCTCGCCGATCTGGCGCTCGTCGCGGCCGTGCCCGATCAGCTCTTCGGCGGCCGGCATGTCGATGCCGTAGACGTTCGGGTAGCGCACCGGTGGCGCCGCCGACGCGAAGTAGACCTTGCGCGCACCGGCCTCGCGTGCCATCTGGATGATCTGCTGCGAGGTGGTGCCGCGCACGATGGAGTCGTCGACCAGCATGACGTTCTTGCCGCGGAACTCGAGGTCGATGGCGTTGAGCTTCTGCTTGACCGAGCGCTGACGCAGTATCTGCCCCGGCATGATGAAGGTGCGGCCGACGTAGCGGTTCTTGATGAAGCCCTCGCGGTACTTCACGCCCAGCAGGTTGGCCATCTGCAGCGCCGAGGTGCGGCTGGTGTCGGGGATCGGGATGATCACGTCGATGTCGTGATCGGGCCGCTCGCGGCGCACCTTCTCGGCCAGGCGTTCACCCATGCGCAGACGCGCCTTGTAGACCGAGATGTTGTCGATGATCGAGTCGGGTCGCGCCAGGTAGACGAACTCGAACAGGCACGGCGTCAGTTTCGGCTCGTCGGCGCATTGCGCGGTCGTGATCTTGCCGGTGTTGTCGACGAACACCGCCTCGCCAGGCTCGAGGTCGCGCACCAGCTCGAAACCGAGCACGTCGAGGGAGACGCTCTCGGAGGCGATCATCACCTCGACACCCTCCGCGGTCTCGCGCTTGCCGAACACCACCGGCCGGATGCCATGCGGGTCGCGGAAGCCGACGATGCCGTAGCCCGTGATCAGCGCCACTGCCGCGTAGGCGCCCCGGCAGCGGCGATGCACGCCACGCACCGCCTTGAACACGTCCTGCTCGTCGAGGCGCAGCTTGCGCGTCTTCTCGAGCTCATGGGCGAAGACGTTGAGCAGCACCTCGGAGTCGGAGCCGGTGTTGATGTGGCGCAGGTCCTCGACGAACAGGTCGCGGGTCAGCTGCTCGACGTTGGTCAGGTTGCCGTTGTGCGCGAGCGAGATGCCATACGGCGAGTTGACGAAGAACGGCTGCGACTCGGCCGACGACGCGCAGCCGGCGGTCGGGTAACGCACGTGGCCGATGCCCATGCGCCCGCGCAGCTTGAGCATGTGGCGGGTCTGGAAGACGTCGCGCACCAGACCGTTGTCCTTGCGCAGGCTGAGTCGGTTGCCCTCGACGGTGACGATGCCGGCGGCATCCTGGCCGCGGTGTTGCAGCACCGACATCGCGTCGTAGAGCGACTGGTTGACCGGGCCGTGGGAGATGATTCCGACAATGCCGCACATGGTTTGCTCAGCCGTCTCCGGAAAGGCTCAATCGTAAACGAAGTAGGCCGCGATGTCGGGGGGCAGCAGGTCGCGCAGCCGTTCCGCGAGTTGCTGGAAATGACCGATGAACAGCGACTCGCGCCACCAGGGATCCTGCGGCAGCGGCGTCAGGCCGGCGAGCAGCACCAGGATCGCCACCAGCACGATGCCACGCGCCAGGCCGAAGAAGAGTCCGAGCATGCGGTCGGTCCCGGTCAGGCCGGTCTTGTCGACCGCCTTGCCAATCAGGTAGTTGACGACACCACCGAGAAGCAGCGTGACCAGGAACAGGCCGAGGAAGCCGAGCGCAAGGCGCGCCGAGGGCACGCTGACGTGCCCCTCGAGCAGCGTCGCGGGGTACCAGGCGAAGGAGAAACCGACCCAGAAGGCCGCGATCCATGCGACCAGCGACAGGGCCTCGCGAGTGAAGCCGCGCCACAGGCTGATCGCCATCGAAAGGCCGATCAGCACCAGGATGACGATGTCGGCCCAGATCATCCGACGGCCAGCGCCTGGCGGCGGAATTGCGGTTGCGAGGCAGGTCGGTCACCGGAGGCCACGGCGAAGCTATGGGTGGCGCAGGATGATGGCCGCGGAGAACTCGGGATCCTTCCTGAGCTTGGCAAGCTGCCGCTCCAGCGCCGCACGGTCGAGCTCGGGACCGATGCGCACGCGCGTGGTCGACTTGCCGTCGAGACCCGTGAGGCGCTCGTCGAACGCCGCGTAGCCCTGCTTGCGCAGGCGGTCGCGCAGCGCACGGGCGTTGTCCGCCTGGCTGAAGCTGCCGAGCTGGATCACCCACGCTTCGGCCGGCCCCGAGGGTGGCGCGGTCGCGGGCTCGCCGCTGGCCACCGGCTCGCCGGTGCTCACCGGCGGTGTCGTAACGACCGGCTCGGGGGGTGGCAGCGTCAGGTCGACACGGCGCGGGACCTGTTTGGCCGCCGGCATCGGCGGGATGCGCTCCAGCGTCACCGGCTCGGGCGCCGGCGGCGGGCCGTCGAGCAGCATCGGGATGAAGATCACCCCGATCGCGATGAGCACTACGGCGCCCACCAGGCGGTGTTTGAGTCGCAGGTCCATGCCGTTTCCCGGGCGGAGGGGCGATTATAGTTCAGGCCCAGTCGGAGCGCAGCGCCGCGGCCACGGCGTGGAACGATCCGAACACCACCACCCGGTCGCCCGGTGACGCCGCGGCGTGGGCACGCCGCCCGGCCACATCGATGCTGGCGCACGCCTCGACCTCGCCGCTCCGCGCCTGCAACGCCGCGACCAACCGCTGTGGATCCGCGCTGCGCGCCACCGGCAGTGGCGCCACGTACCAGTGGGCGACGTCGTCGAGTTCGGCCAGCGCCGCCTCGACCGCCTTGTCCTGGAGCATCCCGACCACCGCCAGCGTGCGCCCTTCGCACGGCCGCGTGGCCAGCGCCCCGGCCAGGGCCCGCACACCGTGTGGGTTGTGAGCGACATCGAGGATCGTCTCGACCGCACCCGGATGCACCTCGAAGCGCCCTGGCAGGTGCGCCTCGAGCAGGCCGAGACGCACCGCGTCCTGCCCCACCGGCAACCGTTCCCTGAGAAGCTCCAGCGCGGTCAGCACCGCGGCGGCGTTGGCGTACTGGTGACGGCCGAACAGGCCGGGACGCGGCAGCGTGGTGCGCGTGCGCGCGCCGGCGTGCCAGCGCCAGCCGTGGGCGTCGACCGCGTACTCGTAGTCACGCCCGGGCAGGTGCAGCGGGGCACCGAGCTCGGCGGCCCGCGCGACGACGCTCGCCGGCGGCTCGGGATCGACGCTGACCGCCGGACGCCCAGCACGCAGGATGCCGGCCTTCTCACGACCGATGCTCTCGCGGTCGTCGCCGAGCCACGCCGCGTGGTCGAGGTCGATCGGCGCCAGGAGCGCGAGATCGGGGTCGATCAGGTTGACCGCGTCGAGACGGCCACCGAGACCGACCTCGAGCAGCACGGCGTCAGGCGCGGCGTCGGCGAACACCACCAGCGCAGCCAGCGTGGCGTACTCGAAGTAGGTCAGCCGCACGTCGCCTCGCGCGGTCTCGACCCGTGCGAACGCGGCGCACAGCGTCGTGTCGTCGACCGGCATGCTGGCCAGGCGCACCCGCTCGTTAAATGCCAGCAGATGCGGCGAGGTGTAGGCACCGACACGGTAGCCGGCGGCTCCGAGGATCGCCTCCAGAAAGGCAACCACCGAGCCCTTGCCATTGGTGCCGGCGACCGTGATCGTGCAGGCAGGCGCCGGCAGCGCGAGTTTTTCGTGGACCCGGGCAACCCGCTCGAGACCGAGCTCGATCTCGTCGGGGTGGCACGCCTCGATGTGGGCGAGCCAGGCGTCCAGCGTGGTCGGCAGCACTCGCGGGTTCAGGCGGCGTCCACATCCGGGTCGGGCCCGGGTTCCGGCAACGACTCCGCAGCCTTCGGTGGCTTCGCGTGACGCAGCATCGCCAGCAGTCGGGCGATGCGCTCACGCATCTCCGGGCGCGCGATGATCATGTCCACGGCACCGTGCTCGAGCAGGAACTCGCTGCGCTGGAATCCCTCAGGCAGGGTCTCGCGTACGGTCTGCTCGATCACGCGCGGACCGGCGAAGCCAATCAGCGCACCGGGTTCGGCCACGACCACGTCGCCGAGCATCGCCAGGCTTGCCGAGACGCCGCCCATGGTCGGGTCGGTCAGTACCGAGATGAACGGCAGGCCGCGTTCGCGCATGCGCGCCAACGCAGCACTGGTCTTGGCCATCTGCATCAGCGAGATCAGCGCCTCCTGCATGCGCGCCCCGCCGCTGGCCGCGAAGCAGACCAGCGGCAGCGACTCGGCAAGGCAGGTCTCGACACCACGCACGAAGCGTTCGCCGACGATGCTGCCCATCGAGCCGCCCATGAACCGGAACTCGAACGCCGAGGCGACCAGCGGCCGGCCGAGCAGTTCGCCACGCATCACCACCAGCGCCTCGCGCTCACCGGTCTGCTTCTGCGCCTCGCTGAGCCGGTCCTTGTACTTGCGGCTGTCGCGGAACTTGAGGATGTCGCGCGGCTCGAGCTCGGTGCCCAATTCGGTGCCTGTGCCAGCATCGAGAAACGCCTCGAGGCGGGCACGGCCGGCAATGCGCATGTGGCGGCCGCACTTCGGGCAGACCTCCAGATTGCGCTCCAGTTCCGGCCGGTAGAGCACGGCGCCGCAGGTATCGCACTTCGTCCACAGCCCCTCGGGCACACCGCGCTTGCTCTTGCCCTCGGTGCGGATGCGCGAGGGCATGATCTTCTCGAACCAGCTCATGTCACGCCTCCGCTACGGCTGCCGCGGGCACGGCATCGATCGCCGCGCGCATCTCGCTTAGCAGGCCGGTCATCGCCGCCCGCGCCGCCGCCGGGTCGCCGGGATGCGCCTCGATCTGCCGCACCAGTGCGCTGCCCACGATCACCGCATCGGCGATCCTGGCCACCGCCGCGGCGCGCTCGGCGTCGCTGATGCCGAAGCCGACTCCCAGCGGCAGCGAGGTCGCCGCGCGGATCTCGGCGAGCCTGGTGGCGATGGCATCGAGATCGAAGCCGCTCGCGCCGGTCACGCCCTTGAACGACACGTAGTAGACGAAGCCGCGCGCCAGTTCGCAGATGCGCGCGATGCGTGCCGCGTCGCTGGTCGGCGCCAGCAGGAAGATCGGATCGAGACCGTGGGCACCGAGCTCATCGGCCAGCACCGCCGCCTCCTCGGGTGGGGCGTCGACGGTCAGGATGCCGTCCACCCCGGCCGCGGCGGCCGCCCTGGCGAACTCGGCGTAGCCGAACGCCTCGATCGGATTGAGGTAGCCCATCAGGATGACCGGTGTGTCGGGGTCCTGCTCGCGGAACGCCGCGACCATGTCGAGTACGCCGTGCAGCGTCACGTGATGGGCCAGTGCCCGCTCGCTGGCACGCTGGATCACCGGGCCATCGGCCATCGGGTCGGAGAACGGGACCCCGAGCTCCAGGAGGTCGGCGCCGGCCTCGACCAGCGCGTGCAGCAGCGGCACGGTAGCTGCGGGATCCGGGTCGCCGGCGGTGACGAACGGGATCAGCGCCTTGCGCCCGGCAGCACGCAGCGCAGCGAAACGTCCCTCGATGCGACTCATAGCTCCAGGCCCTCGTGGGTTGCGACCGTGTGCATGTCCTTGTCACCACGCCCGGAGAGGTTGATCACCAGCGCCTTGTCGGTGCCCAGTCGCGGTGCCAGCTCTTCGGCGTAGGCCAGGGCATGGCTCGACTCGAGCGCGGGAATGATCCCCTCGGCACGGGTCAGGGCGTGGAACGCGGCCAGCGCCCTGGTGTCGTCGACCGCGACGTAGTTGGCCCGACCGGTGTCCTTGAGCCAGGCATGCTCGGGCCCGACCCCGGGATAGTCCAGACCGGCCGAGATCGAGTGGGTGCCGATGATCTGGCCGTCGCCGTCCTCCATCAGGTAGGTGCGGTTGCCGTGCAGCACGCCCGGCCGGCCGGCGCAGAGCGGCGCCGCATGGCGCCCGGTGTCGAGGCCGTCACCGGCCGCCTCGACTCCGTAGAACGCCACGTCGCTGTCGCCGAGGAACGGGTGGAACAGGCCGATGGCGTTCGAGCCGCCACCGACGCAGGCAACCAGCGCGTCCGGCAGGCGGCCCTCGCGCTCGAGGAACTGGCGACGTGTCTCGCGACCGATCACAGCCTGGAAGTCACGCACCATGGCCGGATAGGGATGTGGCCCAGCGACGGTGCCAATGATGTAGAAGGTGTCGTCGACGTTGGTGACCCAGTCACGCATCGCCTCGTTGAGTGCGTCCTTGAGAGTCTGCGAGCCCGACGTAACCGAAACCACCTCGGCACCCAGCAGGCGCATGCGGTAGACGTTCTGCTTCTGGCGCTCGATGTCCTCGGCACCCATGTAGACCACGCACTCGAGACCGAGACGTGCGGCCACGGTGGCCGACGCGACGCCGTGCTGGCCGGCGCCGGTCTCGGCGATGATGCGCGTCTTGCCCATGCGCTTGGCGAGCAGCGCCTGGCCGATGGTGTTGTTGATCTTGTGCGCGCCGGTGTGGTTCAGGTCCTCGCGCTTGAGGAAGATGCGCGCACCACCGACCTCGCGACTCCAGCGTTCGGCGAAGTAGAGCGGCGACGGCCGGCCGACGTAGTCGGCGAGGTCGGCGTCGAACTCGGCCTGGAAGTCGGGATCGTGGACGAAGCGCGCGTAAGCGTCACGCAACTCGGCCAGCGGCCCCATCAGGGTCTCGGCGACGAACATGCCGCCGTAGGGGCCGAAGTGGCCTCTGGCGTCCGGCAGCTGCTCGGGTTCAGGCGCCACGCTGGGTGCCGCGCTCTCGATCGCCATCCTTTACTCCTTGCATGAAGGCGGCCATCTTGACCGCGTCTTTGATGCCCTTGGCCGACTCGACGCCTCCGCTGACGTCGACCGCCCATGGTCCTACCCGGCGGATCGCGTCGGCGACGTTGCCGGGTGCGAGGCCACCAGCGAGCACCAGCGGCACGCCGCTCACGCTCGGCAGCGCGTCCCAATCGAACGTCTCGCCGGTGCCACCTGGCATCCCGGCGACATAGGCGTCGACCAGCAGCCCGGCGGCGTCCGCATAGGCACCGACCAGCCGGTCCAGGTCGACCCCGGGCCGCATGCGCACCGCTTTCAGGTACGGCCGTCGCGCGCTACGACAGAACTCCGGCGACTCGTCGCCATGGAACTGCAGCAGGTCGAGTGGCACCTGGTCGAGCACCGCTTCGAGCTCGTTCTGCGTGGCGTTGACGAACAGCCCAACCGTGGACACGAACGGCGGCAGGCTGGCCACGACTTCCCGTGCCTGGGCCGCGGAGACCGCTCGCGGGCTGCTCGGCCAGAACACCAGGCCGATGGCATCCACGCCCAGCGCGGCTGCAGCCAGCGCATCCTGCGGCCGGGTGATGCCGCAGATCTTGACCCGGGTCCTCGCGTGGGCGTCTGGCATGGGACGGGGCAAGTTATCACAGTCCCCTCGCAGCCGACACCCGCGCCCAGTCGTCCAGCCCGTAGCGCGATGGGTAGGCCACGGCGCGGAAGCAGAGCCCCTGAGGCGGCGCGGTAACCGAGGCCACGCGGCGATCCCGTGCAGCCAGCACCTCGCCGGTCCACTCCGGCGGTCGCGTACCGCTGCCTATTGCCACCAGCACCCCTGCGAGGTTGCGCACCATGTGATGCAGGAACGCGTTCGCCTCGACCAGCAGCCGGACCTCGTCACCGTGACGGGAGACGTCGAGCCGGTAGAGCGTACGCACCGCGTGCTCGGCCTGGCACTCCGCCGCGCGGAACGACGAGAAGTCGTGCTCGCCGAGCAGCGTGGCGGTGGCCTCCGCCATGCGCGCGACGTCGAGCGGTTTGTGAACCCACCATGCCATGCCACGTTGGACCGCGGGACGCGTGCGCCGGTTCAGGATGCGGTAGAGGTAGATGCGGCGCATCGCGGAGAAGCGCGCATGGAAGTCGTCTGCCACCGGGCATACCGCGCGCAGCGCGACGTCCTCGGGCAGGTGGCTGTTGCTACCGAGCAGCCAGGCATGCCCGGCGCGCTGCGCGGTGGTGTCGAAGTGGACCACCTGGCCGGTGGCGTGCACCCCGGCATCGGTGCGCCCGGCGCAGGTGACCTCGACCGGGTGGTCGGCGACGTTCGACAGCGCCTGTTCCACCACCAGCTGAACGGTGCGCTGGCTCGGCTGGCGTTGCCAGCCGGCGAAACCGCTGCCGTCGTACTCGATCCTGAGGGCGATGCGCATGGCCGCTCACCCGTACCGGCCGACGTCGGGCCGCCCCACCTCGAGGCGGGCCCGGTTCAGCCCGGGATACGCCCGAGCAGCTCCTGAGCCTTGGCCTTCTGCTCGTCGCTGCCGTCCGCCAGCACCTCGTCGAGAATGCCGCGCGCGCCGTCGAAGTCGTCCATGTCGAGGTAGGTCGAGGCGAGCTCGAGCTTGGTATCGATCATGTCGGCCCCGGCATCGAAACCGCCGAAATCCTCGTCGCCACCGAGCGTGGTGTCGAGATCACCGAGGTCACCACCGGCCAGCGTCTCCTCGAGGTCGCCGAGATCGCCACCGTCCAGGGTTTCGTCGAGGCCGGCAAGGGACTCATCGGCCGGCGCCTCGGCTGCAGGCGGCTCGGCTGCAGGCGCGGGGGCCTCCTCCTCGACGGCAGTCAGGTCACCCATGTCGAGATCCAGGCCCAGTTCGTCGCCGGCATCGGCTGTGGACTCCGCGGCCGGTGCCGCGATCTCATCGGTGGCCCCGAGATCGAGGTCACCAAGGGCTTCACCACCGAGTTCGTCCACGCTCTCGGGCGTCTCGTCACCCGCCTCGAGATCGAGACCACCACCAAGCTCCTCGCTTTCCGTGGATACCTCGAGATCGCCACCATCGAGATCGAACCCGAGATCCACGGGCGCCTCGCCCTGCTCGGTCTCGGCCTCTCCGGAAAGCGCGGAATCGATGGCCCCCTCGTCTGCGAGGTCACCAAGCTCTCCACCGGAGAACTCCTGTGTGATGTCGAGCGGCTCACCACCGTCATCGGCCTCGCCTTCTCCCTCGTCGCCGTAGACCGGCTCGAAGTCGAAATCGAGATCGAGTTCATCGGTGTCGAGCTGGTCGAGCGAAATCTCTTCCTCTTCCGCGGGAACGCTCTCGGCCACGGCCGCCGTGGCGGCCCCAGCCGCTGCCGCGGCCAGCAGGTGGTGGTCCGGGGCGATGCCGCGGGCCAGCTCGATGGCGCGCTCCCAGTGCGGGCCGGTCTCGCCGGCCAGCGCCTCGTGGAGGTCCTCCAGCTGGCGTTCGAAACTGGCGCGATCCTGGTTCGCGCTGTAGATCTCGAGCAGCTTGACCATCGCGTCGACGCGACCCGGCTCGCGGCTCAGCAGGCCACGCAACACCTCCTCGGCCTGCTCGCTGCGGCCGTAGGCGAGGAACACATCGGCACGCTCCAGCGGATCTTCGCCCTCGTCCTCCTGGCCGCCGACGCCCTCGGGCGCGAACTGGTTGAGGACGTCCTGCCCGGTCGCCTCACCCGCCTCGAAGCTCGGCTCCTCAGCGGAGGCCTCGGCCGTAGGCATCGCCTCGGCGGACGCCGCAGGAGCGGCAGCGGGCGCTGCCTCGAACAGCACGTCATCCTCTGCTTCCTCGGCAACTTCCTCGCCCTTGTTCCGTGAGAAGAGGCCCTTGAGGCGGCCGAACAGACCGCCACCGGAAGCGGCTTCCTCCTCGATCTCTTCCTCGACCGCCGCGAACGGCTGCGCCGACCCGTCCTCAGCGACTTCCTCCTCCTCGGCCTTGCCCGCGCCGCGCCGCTTGGCGACGATCACACCGATCAGTGCCAGCAGGATGACCGCGGCCCCGCCGAGCAGGATCGGATCCTCGAGCAACCCGGGCTCGGGTGCCGGCGGTGGCGGCGGCGGTGGCGGTGGCGCGGCGTGCTTGGCCTCCTCGGCGTGACCGTGCGCGGCCTCGCCGCTGGCCGCGTGCGCACGCTCACCCTCGGCGGCCATCTCCTCATGCGCGGGTTCGGCCATCGCAGGCTGTTCGCTGGCCGCGGGCGTCTCCGCATGGGCCATCTCGCCCTCGGCCTGTTCCTCACCCTCTGCATGCATGGCCTCGGCGGCCTGCTCACCCTCGGCCGGCGCCGCCTCGGCTGCTTCACCTTCGGCGGGTGCGGCCGCCATTTCACCCTCGGCGGGTGCCGACTCCTCCACGGCATCCTGCTGCTGCAGGTTCTGCTGCAGTGACGCCATCTCGTCGGAGCTGAGCTCGATCAGTTTCTCGAGTGCAGCGACCTGCTCCTCGAGTTCGCGGATCTGGTTGTTGAGCTCGTCGTTCTGCAGACGACGGGCCTCGGCCTCCTCGGTGGCGAGGTCGAGCTGGCGACGCAGCTCCGCGACCTCTCCGACACCGGGCTGGGCGCCAGCCCCCTCGGGCGCCGCGCTGGGCGCGGCCTCCGGCTGTTTCTCGGGAACCACGAGCTCGAGTCGCGCCGGCGCCTCGGCTTCGACCGCGGGGGCCTCTGTGGTCGCGGTCTCGGTCCGCGGCGCCGGGGTGACGCTCTCGGCCGCCTGGCCACGGTACGCCTCCCACTCGGCGGCCTGAGCCTGTGCGCTGGCCCGTGCCTCGTCGGCGGCCAGCGTGGTCATCTCATCGCGGCTCGGCACGCGCAGCACGACACCGACCTTGAGCAGGTTGATGTTGTTGCGGATGAACGCCTCGGGGTTGGCCTGCTGCAGGGCCAACATCACCTGCTCCATGCTGATGCTCGGGTCCGGACGGACCGTCTCTGCGATCACCCAGAGCGTCTCGCCCTTGATGACCGGGCCGTATTCGCCGCCCGAAGGCGGCGTGGTCGAGGAGGCAGAAACTGACGGCGGCCTTGCGGCCGCCGGTTCTGAAACTGCCGGGAGCTGGCTCACCGGTGGAGCCCCTCGCATCAATGTCGGTGGATCCAGGAGCAGCGTGTACTCGCGCACCGACCGACCGGACGGCCAGTTGACCTCGATAAGGAAGTTCAGGAACGGCTCGGCGACGGCATTACGGGTGGTGACGCGGATCACCGGCTTGCCGTCGGCACCGGTGGTGGGCTCGAAGCGCAATTGGCGGAGCTCGGGAACCTGCTCGATGCCGGCCTGCTCGTACTGCGCCCGCGAGGCCAGCTTGACGCTCAGTACGTCGATTTCCTCGGCGTCGATCGAGATCAGCGGGATCTCTGCGCGCAGCGGCTCGTTGAGTGCAGAGTTGAGGCGGATCTCGCCAAGCCCCAACGCCGAGACGGCAACCGGAAGCAGCATCCCCAGAGCGGCCAGCAGCAGCGTGAGTCGTTTCAACATGATCGTTCCCGGTTCTTGTATTTTCTGCTCGGCCCCCGTGAGCCGAAGCGCTTCCTGTTCCGCCCGAGCATAGCGTAGCACTAGGTTAGCCCATATGAGTCAATTTTCAAATACCTAGCAGCTAACCTTCGCGAGACACCACAACCTGACCCACGGCACGCGATCAGCGTTCCAGCAGGATCCGCAGCATCCGGCGCAGCGGCTCGGCGGCACCCCACAGCAGCTGGTCGCCAACCGTGAAGGCGCCCAGGTAGTCGTCGCCCATCGCAAGCTTGCGCAGCCGGCCGACCGGCACCTGCAGCGTGCCCGTGGCCGCCGCCGGGGTCAGCTCGCGCATGCTCAGCTCGCGATCGTTGGGGATCACCCGCACCCAGTCGTTGGCTTCGGCGAGCAGTTGTTCGACCTCGGCCAGCGGAACGTCACGGGTCAACTTGATGGTCAGCGCCTGGCTGTGACTGCGCATCGCGCCGATCCGCACGCAGATGCCGTCGAGCGGGATCGGGTCGTTCTCGCGGCCGAGAATCTTATTGGTCTCGACCGACCCTTTCCACTCTTCCTTGCTCTGACCGTTGTCGAGCTGGACGTCGATCCAGGGGATCAGGCTGCCGGCCAATGGCACGCCGAAGTTGTCCACCGGGAAGTCACCGGAACGCATCGACGCGGTGACGTCGCGGTCGATCTCGAGGATGCCCGATGCGGGATCGTCCAGGGCCGCCCCTGCGCTGTCGCGCAGCCGGCCCATCTGCGCCAGCAATTCGCGCATGTGGCGTGCCCCGCCACCCGAGGCGGCCTGGTACGTCATCGCGGTGGCCCATTCGACCAGCCCGGCGCGGAACAGGCCACCGAGCGCCATCAGCATGAGGCTCACGGTACAGTTGCCACCGACGTAGTTCTTGACCCCGGCGTCAAGGGCGCGGTCGATGACGTCGCGGTTGACCGGGTCGAGCACGATCACGCTGTCGGGCTGCATGCGCAGCGCCGACGCGGCATCGATCCAGTAGCCGTCCCAGCCGCTCGCGCGCAGGTCGGCATAGACCGCCCTGGTGTAGTCACCGCCCTGGCACGAGACGATCGCGTCCATCGCCGCCAGCTGCTCGATGCTGTTGGCATCGCCGAGCGGTGCGACCGGACGCCCGACATCGGGTCCCTGCGCGCCGACCTGCGAGGTCGAGAAGAAGACCGGTTCGGCGATCGCGGCGAAGTCGCTCTCGGTGCGCATGCGATCCATCAGCACCGAACCGACCATGCCGCGCCAACCGACGAAACCCACCCGATTCATGATCCACTGCTCCCGGAAAAAAGACGGCCCGTGCGATTTCGCACGGGCCGCAGATTATAGAGCGGGGCGCGCCCGCTGTCTGCGTTGCGCCTCAGCCGGCGTCGGCTCGCAGCGCGGCCACCACCGCGTCGCCCATCTCAGCGGTGCCGACCTGGCGCATGCCGTCGGACATGATGTCGCCGGTGCGCAGCCCCTGGTCGAGCACCGCACTGACCGCGCGATCGATGCGCGCGGCGAGCTCCGCCTCGCCGAGCGAGTAGCGCAGCATCATCGCCACCGACAGCAGCGTCGCCAGCGGATTGGCCACGCCCTGGCCGGCGATGTCCGGGGCCGAGCCGTGGATCGGTTCGTACATGCCGCAATTTTCGGCATTCAGCGACGCCGAGGGCAGCATGCCGATCGAGCCGGTCAGCATCGCCGCGCAGTCGGAGAGGATGTCGCCGAACATGTTGGTCGTAACCATGACGTCGAACTGCTTGGGCGCACGCACCAGCTGCATCGCGGCGTTGTCGACGTACATGTGCGACAGCTCGACGTCAGGGTAGTCGCCGGCGAGACCGGTCATGACGTCGCGCCAGAGCTCGGTGACCTCGAGCACGTTGGCCTTGTCGACCGAGCAGAGTCGCTTGCCGCGCTTCTGTGCGGTTTCGAACGCGACACGACCGATGCGCTCGATCTCGGCGGTGCTGTAGACCAGCGTGTTGTAGCCACGCTTCTGGCCGTCGGGCAGTTCCTCGACACCACGCGGCTGGCCGAAGTAGATGCCACCGGTCAGCTCGCGCACGATCAGGATATCGAGTCCGGCGACGATGTCGGCCTTCAGCGACGAGGCTTCGGCGAGCTGTGGGTAGAGGATCGCCGGGCGCAGATTGGCGAACAGATCGAGCTCGGCACGCAGCCCGAGCAGGCCGCGTTCCGGGCGCACGCTGTAGTCGAGCGGCTCCCACTTCGGGCCGCCGACCGCGCCGAGCAGGATCGCGTCGGCTTCCCTGCACAGTTCCAGGGTCGCGTCGGGCAGTGGCGTGCCGGTGGCGTCGTAGGCGCTGCCACCGATCAGCGCCTCGTCGGTCTCGACCTGCAGGCCGAAATCGTCACGCAGGCAGTCGAGCAGCTTGCAGGCCTCGGCGACGATCTCCACGCCGATGCCGTCACCGGGCAGGATCGCGATGTTCTTGCTCATATCGTTGTCTCCTTGTGACCCGGTTCGCTCAGTCGAACAGCCACGGGTTGGCGGCCTTGTGACGCCCCTCGAATTCGCGGATGGCATCGACCTGCTGCAGGGTCAGGCCGATGTCGTCGAGCCCCTCGAGCAGGCAGTGCTTGCGGAACGCGTCGACCTCGAAGGCGATCGCCTCGCCGTCCGGCGTGGTCAGCGTCTGCGCCGGCAGGTCGAGGGTCAGCGTGTAACCCTCGCTCGCCTCGACCGCCGCGAACAGGCGCTCGACGGTCGCGCCATCGAGAACCACCGGCAGGATGCCGTTCTTGAAGCAGTTGTTGTAGAAGATGTCGGCGAAGCTCGGGGCGACGACGACGCGGAAGCCGTAGTCGAGCAGCGCCCAGGGTGCATGCTCGCGGCTCGAGCCACAGCCGAAGTTGTCGCGTGCGAGGAGCACCGTCGCCCCGGCGTAACGCGGCTGGTTGAGCACGAACTCGGGGTTCAGCGGCCGACCGCTGCAGTCCATGTCCGGTTCGCCGTGGTCGAGGTAGCGCCACTCGTCGAACAGGAACGGGCCGAAGCCGGTGCGCTTGATCGATTTCAGGAACTGCTTGGGGATGATCGCGTCGGTGTCGACGTTGGCGCGGTCGAGCGGTGCGACGATCCCGGTCAGGTTTTCGAGCTTGTCCATCGGGTGATCTCCGGTAATCGTTCGACCGTCACAGGTCGTTGACGTCGACGAAGTGGCCAGCGATAGCGGCCGCGGCGGCCATCGCCGGGCTGACCAGGTGGGTGCGTCCACCCTGCCCCTGCCGCCCCTCGAAGTTGCGGTTCGAGGTCGATGCGCAGCGTTCGCCCGGCTCGAGACGGTCGGCGTTCATCGCCAGGCACATCGAGCAGCCCGGCTCGCGCCACTCGAAACCGGCATCGAGGAAGATCCGGTCGAGCCCCTCGGCCTCGGCCTGGCGCTTGACCAGCCCGGTGCCGGGCACCACCAGCGCCAGCTTGACGCTGTCGGCCACCTTGCGTCCCTTCGCAACCTCGGCGGCCGCGCGCAGGTCCTCGATGCGCCCGTTGGTGCAGGAACCGATGAACGCCTTGTCGATGCGGATCTCGGTGATCGGCGTGTCCGCTTCGAGACCCATGTACTCGAGCGCGCGACGCATGCCGGCGGCGCGCGTGGCGTCGCTCTCCGCCTCGGGATTCGGGACCCGCCCATCGACCGGGCCGACCATCTCAGGCGAGGTGCCCCAGCTGACCATCGGCCGGATGGTCGCGGCATCGATCTCGACCACGGCGTCGAACTGCGCCCCGGAGTCGCTGTGCAGGTCGGCCCATGCGGCCATCGCCAGCTCCCAGCCCTCGCCCTTGGGCGCGTACGGGCGCCCCTCGAGGTAGGCGAAAGTGGTTGCGTCGGGGGCGATCATGCCGGCACGTGCTCCGGCCTCGATGGCCATGTTGCAGACCGTCATGCGCCCCTCCATCGACAGGCCGCGGATCGCGGAGCCGGCGAACTCGATCGCGTAGCCGGTGCCGCCAGCGGTACCGATCTTGCCGATGATCGCGAGCACGATGTCCTTGGCGGTGACGCCGGAGCCGATCTCGCCCTCGACGCGCACCTGCATGTTCTTCGACTTCTTCTGGATCAGGCACTGGGTGGCCAGGACGTGCTCGACCTCCGAGGTGCCGATGCCGAAGGCCAGCGCGCCGAACGCGCCGTGAGTCGCGGTGTGCGAGTCACCGCAGACCACCGTCATGCCGGGCAGCGTCGCGCCCTGCTCGGGGCCCATGACATGCACGACGCCCTGGCGCGGATCGCCCATGCCGAACTCGGTAATACCGAACTCGCTGCAGTTGCTGTCCAGGGTCTCGACCTGCAGCCGTGAGACCGGGTCGGTGATGCCGGCCTCGAGGTTGGCGGTGGGCACGTTGTGGTCGGGCACCGCCAGCACGCTGCTGGTGCGCCACGGCGTGCGTCCGGCCATGCGCAGCCCCTCGAAGGCCTGCGGCGAGGTCACCTCGTGGACCAGGTGACGGTCGATGTAGAGCAGCGCGGCGGCGCTGTCGTCGACGCGCACCACGTGGGCGTCCCAGAGCTTGTCGTAGAGGGTCCTGGCGGTCATCGGTTCGTCTCCTCTTGGGCAGGTCGGAGAGCATAGCGGCCAGAGTATCTATTACACAAATTCATCTTTTTCATAGTTTCGATTACAATTTGTCATACCTAACCCGGGACCCGTCCAACCGACGTGAACCTCGCCCACCTCCAGGCCTTCACCAGCGTCGCCGAGCACGGCTCGTTCTCGCTCGCGGCGGAGACCCTGCACCTGACCCAGCCCGCAGTCAGCAAGCGCATCGTCGCGCTCGAGGAGGAACTCGACGCCCGGCTGTTCGACCGTGGCGGGCGCGAGGTTCGGCTGACCGAGGCCGGTCGCGTGCTGCTCGAGCACGCGCAGCGCGCCCTCGACGAACTCGATGCCGCGCGCCACAGCATCCACGACCTCGCCACGGGCGACATCCGCGGCCGCCTGGTGGTCGCCACCTCGCACCATGTCGGTCTGCGGCGGCTGCCCCCGGTGCTGACCGCATTCAAGCGACGCTATCCGGAGGTGCGCCTGGAGTTGCGCTTCGTCGAGTCGGAGGAGGCGCTCGCCGGGGTGGCCGCCGGCACCCCCGAGCTGGCCGTGATCACGCTGCCACGCGCCACCCCTCCGCGGGTAATCGCCGAACCCTTATGGCAAGACGAGTTGCTGGTGGTGTGCGGACGCGACCACCCGCTGGCAACGAACCGCACGCCCGTACCGGCCGACCTCGCCCCCTACCCTGCGATCCTGCCCGACAGCGGCACCGTCACACGCCAGATCGTGCACGAGGCGTTCGCGGCACACGGCATCGAGCTCACCGTCGAGATGTCGACCAACCACCTCGAGACCATTCGCATGATGGTGATCCTCGGTCTCGGCTGGAGCGTGCTTCCGGCAACGCTGGTCGACTCGCGGCTCTGCACGCTGCCGGTCGACGGACTGGAGATGCGCCGCGAGCTCGGCGCAGTGCGCCAGCGCGGACGCACTTTGTCCAACGCGGGACGTGCGCTGCTCGACACGCTCGCCGAGCACGCCGATTCGCCGCTGGTGCGACCGATTGGCTAAACTCCCGGCAATGGTCACTGGCCTGCCGGACCGCCGCGCCCGCCCAACATCGCGCAGATGAGCAACGATCCCACCCAATCCCGCAGCGTGATCCGCAATCGCAAGGAGCCGAAGTCCTCGGAGGTCTCCGCCGGGCCATTGCGTTCTCTCGGCAGCCTGGTGTTCGCCATCGGCGTGACGATCTTCTGCGCCGAGGTGTTGGTGATGCTGACCCTGCAGGTGCTGCCCGAGCTGAGCCCGCACGCCGAGGCGGTCGCCGACTCGGTGCTGTTGATCGTCCTGCTGATCCCGGCGTTCTATTACCTGATCTATCTGCCGTTCCGTAGTCAGCTCGACGAGCTGGAAAGCGCACAGCATGCACTCAGCATCTCCGAGCAGCGCTTCAGCGATGTCGCCACGCACATCGGCGAGTGGATCTGGGAGGTCGACTCCGAGGGGACCTACACCTACGCCAGCCCGATGGTCGAGCAGATCCTCGGCTACCGTGCCGAGGAGGTGCTCGGCAAGCACTTCTACGACTTCTTCCTCGCCGAGGAACGTGATGAGCTCAAGCTGGCCGCGTTTCAGGTGTTCGAGGCGAAGCAGTCTTTCAAGGGCTTCCTGAACCGCAACCGCCATCGCGACGGCCACGTGGTGACGCTCGAGACCAGCGGCCTGCCACTGCTCGACACCCGTGGCCGGTTGGTCGGCTACCGCGGTGCCGACCGCGACATCAGCGAACAGATCGCGGCCCGCCAGAAGCTGCTCGCCGCCAAGGCCGAGGCCGAGGAGGCGAACCGCGCCAAGAGCACCTTCCTCGCCAACATGAGCCACGAGCTGCGCACGCCGCTCAATGGCACGCTCGGCATGCTCGAACTGCTCGGTGGCAGCGAACTGGATGCCGGCCAGCGCGAGCAGGTGGAGATGGCGCGTGAATCATCGCAAACGCTGCTGCGGCTGATCGACCAGCTGCTCGAGTACTCGCGGCTGGAGACCAGCCAGCTACCGATCCGCACCCAGAGCTTCGATCCCCACGAGCTGGTCGATACCGTCGCTTCATCGATGCGCCCGGCGGCGCAGAAGAAGGGCCTGCACTTCGAACTCAGCTGCCACCCGATGATGCCGCACCGACTGATCGGCGACCCGGGACACATCGGCGCGGTGCTCGAACACCTGGTCAACAACGCCATCAAGTTCACCCACAAGGGTCACGTACGCATCGAGGCCGACTACCAGGCCGGCAAGGGCAGCGACGGCACGCTGCACCTCAACGTCCTCGACACCGGCATCGGCCTGCCGCAGGGCTCCGCCGACAAGCTGTTCATCGAGTTCACCCAGGCCGAGGACCACTCGGCACGCCGCTTCGGAGGCACCGGCCTCGGACTCGCCCTGTGCCGCCGGCTCGTCGAGGCGATGCACGGGCGGATCGGTGCCGAGCGCCGGACCAGCGGTGGCGCACTGTTCTGGGTCTCGCTGCCGCTGCCCCACTCCGGCGCAGCGAACTAGGCAGCACCTCAAGCGCGCAACCAGCGCCAGCCGACCAGCATGCCGGCCAGCGCCAGCCCGGATGCGATGAAGAACGTCGCCGTCGCGCCGAGCGTCACCCAGGCGTAACCGCCAAGCAGGCTGCCGAGCGCCCCGCCTGCGCCGAAGCTCAGACTGCTGTATAACGCCTGGCCGCGACCCTGGTGCGGTGGCGGGAAGAAACGGTGCACCAGCTGGATCGCCGCGGCGTGGTAGATACCGAACGATGCCGCGTGCAGCAGCTGCGCGACCAGCAGCCAGCCAAGATGCTCCACCAGCCCGCCGACCAGCAGCCAGCGCAGCGCGGTCAACAGCAGGCTGGCCAGCAGCAGCGTGCGCGGCGTAAAGCGGCGTAGCAATGGCGCCGCGACCAGGAAGATGCCGATCTCCGCGATCACGCCGAGGGCCCACAACGCCCCGATCATCTGCTGGCCGTAGCCGGCCTGGTCGAGGTGGATGCTGAAGAAGGCGTAGTAGGGCCCGTGGCTCGCCTGCATCAACAGGCAGGCGCCGAGCAGGGCCGCCACCTCGGGCCGACGCAGCACGCCGAGCAGCGGTTCCCGGCGCACCTCTTCCGTCGGTCGCCCGGCATCGGGGACGCTGAGGCTGACGCCCCAGACCAGGCCGAACAGGCCGAGCACGATCCACGGCAGCCAGCCGCGTCCGGTCACCTCGAACAGCGCGCCGAGTGCGAGCACGCTGATGATGAAGCCGACCGAGCCCCACACCCTCACCAGACCGTAACGGTGCGGATCGCGCGCCAGGTGCGACAGCGTCAGCGCCTCGAACTGCGGCAGCGACGCGTTCCAGAAGAAGCTGAATGCCACCATCACCAGCGCCAGCCATAGGTAACCGCCGCTGACGAACACGCCACCGAAGCAGACCAGCGCGGCGAGCGACGCGACGCGCACGATGCGGATGCGCTCGCCGCGCCGGTCGGCGAGCCAGGCCCACAGGTTGGGCGCGATGATCTTGGTCGCGAGCAGCAGCGCCATCAGCTCGCCGATCGCCGCGGCGTCGTGGCCGAGGTCCTGCAGGTAGAGACCCCAGAACGGGATCAACGCGCCGAGCGAGGCGAAGTAGGCAAGGTAGAAGCCCGACAGCCGCCAGTACGGCGTCGCATCGGGCAACGGCATCGGTCAGTCGTGTCCGGCGGGGATCACCGGCGTGGCGGAAACCACCTCACCGTTCTGGCCACGGTGGCGCAACAGGTGGTCTGTGAGCACGATGGCCAGCATCGCCTCGGCGATCGGCACCGCGCGGATGCCGACGCATGGATCGTGGCGCCCGGTGGTCACCACTTCGACCGGCTGGCCGTCGAGGTCGACGCTGCGTGCCGGCAGGCGCAGGCTGGAGGTCGGTTTCATGGCGACGCTGGCGCGGATCACCTGGCCGCTGGAAATGCCGCCGAGGATGCCGCCGGCCTGGTTGGAGAGGAACCCCTCGGGGGCGATCTCGTCGCGGTGCTCGCTGCCCTTCTGCTCGACCGCAGCGAAACCGGCACCGACCTCCACGCCCTTGGCCGCGTTGATGCCCATCAGGGCGTGGGCGATGTCGGCGTCGAGGCGGTCGAACACCGGCTCGCCGAGACCCGGCGGCACGCCGGTGGCCTCGACGTTGACGCGCGCACCGATCGAGTCTCCCGACTTGCGCAGCGCGTCCATGTAGGCCTCGAGCTCGGCCACCTTGGAGCTGTCGGGAAAAAAGAAAGGATTGTCCGGGATCGCGTCCCAGTCGTGCGCCTCGGCGCGGATCGGGCCGAGCTGCGCCAGGTAGCCGCGTACCGCGATGCCCTGGGTGGCCAGGAACGCCTTGGCGACCCCGCCGGCGGCGACGCGCACCGCGGTCTCGCGCGCCGATGAACGGCCGCCACCACGATAATCGCGCACCCCGTACTTCTGCTGGTAGACGTAGTCGGCATGGCCCGGGCGGAACCGATCCATGAGGTTCGAGTAATCCTTCGAACGCGCATCGGTGTTGCGGATCAGCAGGCCGATCGGTGCGCCCGTGGTACGGCCCTCGAACACCCCGGAAAGGATCTCGACCGCGTCGGCCTCGCGGCGCTGGGTGGTGTGGCGACTCTGACCCGGTCGGCGCCGGTCGAGGTCGCGCTGCAGCAGCGCCTCGTCGAGCGGGATGCCCGGCGGGCAGCCGTCGACCACGCCTCCGATTGCGGGACCGTGGCTTTCACCGAAGTTGGTGACCACGAAGAGCCTGCCGATGCTGTTACCGGACATACGGCTATTCTACCGACCCCGGACGGGATCAGATCACCTTCGAGAAGCGCTGGGTCTCCGCCTCTCGCAGGTAGCGATCGAACACCATGCAGATGTTGCGGATCAGGAAGCGGCCAGCGGCGCTGACCTCGATATGCTGTGGACCCAACGTCAGCAGGCCGTCGTCCTGCATCGGCTTGAGTTCCTCGAGCTCGCGTGTGAAGTAGTCGGCAAACACGACATTGAAGGCGGCCTCGACCGCGGCGAAGTCGAGCCGGAAGTGACAGATCAGGTCGGTGATCACCGCGCGGCGCAGCAGGTCGTCGGCGTCGAGCTCCACGCCACGGAACACCGCCAGTTCGCCGGCATCGATCGCCGCGTAGTAGTCGTCGATCTCGCGCCGGTTCTGTGCGTAGCTCGGTCCGACGCTGCCGATCGAGGTCGCGCCCAGGCCGATCAGGTCGCACTCGGCGTGGGTCGAGTAACCCTGGAAGTTGCGGTACAGCGTGCCCTCGCGCTGGGCCACCGCGAGCTCGTCGTCTGGGCGTGCGAAATGGTCCATGCCGATGTAGACATAACCTGCCGCAGCCAGCCGCTCGGTGGTCAGCTGCAGGATGTCGAGCTTCTCTGCCGGTGACGGCAGCTCCTCGGGGTGGATGCGCCGCTGTGGCTTGAACAGCTCCGGCAGGTGCGCGTAGTTGAACACCGACAGCCGGTCGGGGCCGAGCGCGATGATCCTGTCGAGCGTCGCGGCGAAGCTCGCCGCCGACTGCTTCGGCAGGCCGTAGATCAGGTCCAGGCTGATCGAGCGGAAACCGCAGTCGCGCGCCGCCTCCAGCGAGGCGAGCGTGATCTCCTCCGACTGCAGGCGGTTGACCGCCTTCTGCACCGCCGGATCGAAGTCCTGCACGCCCATGCTCAGGCGGTTGAAACCGATTTCGCGCAGCAGGCGGATGGTCTCCGGTGGCGCCTCGCGCGGATCGACTTCGACCGAGTACTCCCCGATTGCGTCGTCGGCCAGCGTGAAGTTCTCGCGCGTGCAGGCCATCAGTGCGCGCATCTGGTCGGCGCTGATGAAGGTCGGCGTGCCACCACCCCAGTGCAACTGTTCGACCACGCGCTCGCGTGGGAACAGCGCGGCCTGCATTTCGATCTCGCGCTGCAGGCGGTCGAGATAGGGTTGCGCGAGGCCCCGGTCCTTGGTCACGTGCTTGTTGCACGCGCAGTAGAAGCAGACCGTGTCGCAGAACGGGATGTGGAAGTAGAGCGACAGCGGACGGTCGGCACGCTCGGCCACACTGGCCACGGCCAGTTCCCGGTAACGCGCCGCATCGAAGGTCTCGACGAACTGCACCGCCGTCGGGTAGGAGGTGTAGCGCGGTCCGGAACGGTCGTAGCGCCGGATCAGGTCCGCGTCGAAGGTGTTTTTTTCGCTCATGGCCCTGCTCTGCCCGCCGTCAGTCGACGTCGAGGTCCTGGCAATGGGTTTCGTTGATCCGTTCGGGCTGCTGCGCGAACGGCAACCGGTCGGGGTACTCGTCGGTGGTGCGCACACGCTGGACCTGGGGCATCTGGACGGTTTTCAGCCGATGGCGAAGGTGGTGGCGTAGTCCTTGATCTGCTCGGCGGTCAGCAGGAATACGCCATGGCCACCGTGCTCGAATTCAAGCCACAGGAACGGAATCTGTGGATAACGCTCGATCAGGGCCGACTCCGCTTCGCCGACCTCGACGATCATGATACCACCGGGCCGCAGGTGCGAGGACGCCTGCACCAGCATGCGGATGATCACCTCCAGGCCATCCTCCCCGGCGGCGAGCCCGAGCATCGGCTCGTGCCGGTACTCGTCGGGCAATGCCTCGAGGCTGGCGGTCGGAACGTACGGCGGGTTGCTGAGGATCAGGTCGTAGTGCGCGCCCTTGAGCCCTTCGAACAGGTCCGACTCGAGCGCATGCACCCGGTCGCCGACGTGGTGACGCTCGATGTTGATGCGTGCGACCTCGAGCGCCTCGGACGAGAGGTCGACCGCATCGACCTCGGCCTCGGGAAATGCCAGCGCGCAGGCGATGGCGATGCAGCCGCTGCCAGTGCACAGGTCGAGCACCCGGTGCACGCGTTCGTGTTCCAGCCACGGCTCGAAGCCCTTCTCGATCAGCTCGGCGATCGGCGAACGCGGGACCAGCACCCGTTCGTCGACGAAGAAACGCAGCCCGGCGAACCACGCCTCCCCGGTCAGGTAGGCCGCGGGCTTGCGCTCCCTGACGCGCTGTTCGAGCAGGTCGAGCACCGCCGTGCGTTCGTCGGAAGTCAGGCGGGCATCGAGGAATCCCTGTGGCAGGTCGGGCGGCAGGTGCAGGGCGTGCAACACCAGCGCCGCGGCCTCGTCGACGGCGTTGTCGGTGCCGTGGCCGAAAAAGAGTCCCGCGGCACCGAAACGGCTCGCGCCCCAACGCACCCAGTCGCGCAACGTGGTCAGTTCCTGGAGGTTCGCATCCTCGACCGCCATCCGTTTCATCTCCATGACCGGAATCTTCCGTGCACCGTTAGAATGGACCAGCCCATGACGAACGGCAACGCCAATCCCTCACCTCCCGTGGAGCTGGCCGCTCTCACCGACGTCGGCCGGCGCCGTGGCGACAACCAGGACGCCTATGCCCTGCTCGCCGAGCTGGGGGTCGCGCTGGTGGCCGACGGCATGGGCGGCCATGCACGGGGTGACCTGGCGAGCGCTCTGGCGATCAGTGCCGCGGCGCGCGAACTGCTCGACTCGGCACCCCGTCACGGCCACCAGCCCGCCCCGGCATCGATGCGGTTGACCGCCGCGGTCGCGTCGGCCAACCGGACGATCCTCTCGAGTGCGTCCAAAATGCCCGGGACCGAGGGCATGGGCACGACGCTGCTCGCCGTGCTGTTCGAGGCCGGCCGGTTGCACGTCGCCCACGTCGGTGACTCGCGGCTCTACCGGCTGCGTGACACGACGCTGGAGCGGCTCACCACCGACCAGACCGTGGGTGAGCTGCTCGCCGGACGCCGTGGTCAGGGTGGCTCATCGCCCTTCGCCAACGTACTGACCCAGGCGCTCGGTTGCGAAACCGACGTGGCGCCCGAGCAATACGAGCTGGGATGCAGCAGTGGGGACCTCTATCTGCTGTGCAGCGACGGCCTTCACGGCATGCTCGACGACGAGGGAATCAGGTTAACGCTGCTGAATTTTGGTGCTAACCTTGGCCAAGCAGCACGCGAGCTCGTCCGCCTCGCCAACGAACGCGGCGGTCTCGACAACATTACGGTGGTGTTGGCGCGGCCAATCACACCAACAGACGCGGATCACGGAGACCGGGCGGGCTGATCATCAGCAACCGTCCAGGGGCGCACAGGAACATGGCAAAACTGATACTCACCTTCCACGGCAACCCGGTCAACGAAACCGAGCTCGAGAAGGAGTACACCACCATCGGTCGCAAGGCCGACAACGACATCCAGGTCGACAACCTGGCGGTCAGCGGCCACCACGCCCGCATCATCCGTATTCTCAACGACTATTTCCTCGAGGATCTCGACAGCACCAACGGCACCACGGTCAACGGCACCCCGGTGACCAAGCACGCGCTGAACACCGGCGATCGCATCGAGATCGGCAAGCACCTGCTGGAGTTCGTCAACGAGGATCAGGGCGAAGAGGACGACCTCGAGAAGACGGTCGTCATGAGCTTCGGCGCAATGAGCAACCTGATCAACCAGCCGGCGGCCGAGGCCGCACCGGCCAGCGCGCCCGCGGCGCCGCCCCCGGCAGCGGCACCCGCTGCACCCGTTGCACCCGTTGCACCCGCTCCCGCCGCGGAGCCGGCAAAGCAGGACGCCCGACTGCAGATCCTCAACGGCCCGAACTCCGGCCGCGAGCTGAAGCTGGTCAAGGAGGTCACCACGCTCGGCAAGAAGGGGGTGCAGGTGGTGGCCATCACGCATCGCCACCACGGCTACTTCATGGTGCAGATCGACGGCGGCCCCAACAACGACCGCAAGCTGATCGTCAACGGCGCCCAGGTGGGGCCGCAGGCATACCAACTGCAGGATCAGGACGTGGTCGAGATGGCCGGCGTCAAGATGGGCTTCTTCCTCGACGACTGACGCGTCGTCGCGTCGCGGGCCACCCGGCCCGGACGTCCCTCAACCACCGACCTTCACGGCGACCAGCTCGCCCGACGCCATCAGCGCATAGACGGTGTCGCCGCTTACCAGCGGCGCCCCGAGGATCGGCCCGCTGCCGGCCTTCAAGCGTGCCACCAGGCGGCCGTCGCTGGTGTCCAGGAAGTGCAGGTAGCCCTCGAGGTCGCCGACCACGACGCTGTCGCCGACGATCGCCGGAGCGCTCAGCTTACGGTACTGCAATCCCTCCTGGCGCCAGTAGGAGGCGCCGCCGTCACGGTCGATCGCCCAGACGTGATCCTCGGCGTCGACGATGAAGATGCGCTCGCGGCTGACGTCGAGTCCGCTGCTCGACGAGAACTCGCGCGCCCACAGCAGCGTTCCGGAGCGGCTGGCCAGTGCCGCGACGCGTCCCTGGTACGCGACCGCGTAGAGGCTGTCGCCACGCAGCACCGGTGGCGCGTCGATGTCGACCATGCGGTCGAGCTCGCTGCGGCCGCGCGGCAGCGCGATGGCCGCCTCCCACAGCTGGCGCCCGTCGCGCTCGGCGAACGCCGCGAGCTTGCCGTTGGCGAAGCCGGCGATCACCTGGTCATCGGCGATCAGTGGCGGGCTGGTCCCGCGCAGCGACAACGCCGGCACGCTGGTATCGAAGTACCACAGGCGCTGACCGCTATCGGCGTCGTGCGTGGCGAGCCGACCGTCAGCGGTCTGCACCGCGACCACGGTGGCGCCGATTGCCGGTCGCGCCAGCACCTCGCTCGAGACCCGCGCACGCCACAGCTCGGCGCCGTCGGCGGCATCCAGTGCGGCGATCCAGGCATTGGCCGAGCCGACCACGACCCGCCCAGCTCCGACCCCCGGACCGCCGCTGAGCGGAAGCTCGGTCTCGACGCGCCACAGGGCACGGCCGTCATCGATGGAGAAGGCCGCCACGCGGCCCTCGTGGTCGGCGCAGAAGAGCCGCTCGCCGTCGCTGACCAGTGCCAGCTTGAGCTGCGCCTCTCCGGAACCGGCGCCGCAGTCGGCGCTCCAGGCGCGCGTGACGGGCAGCGTGGCCGGGAACTCGGTCAGCTCGGCCGGCTGCGGTCCCTCATCCTCGTCGCCGAAGCCCATCAGGCCACAGCCCCCGAGCAGCAGGCCGGTCAACGGCCACAGCAGCCACCTCATCGCGACACCTCCGCAGCCACCTCGAGCCCGAGGTCGTCAAGCTTCATCTGCACGATGGCGCGGTTCTCGCTGCCGGCGTCGAGCGCCTCGCGGTAGGCAATGCGCGCCGCCTCGCGCTGGCCCGCGTCGCGCAGCAGGTCGCCGCGCAGCTCGGCGGTCTGGGCGGTGAACAGGCCGTCGGGCAGTGCGTCGAGCGCGGCACGCGCCGCATCGACCTCGCCCTGGTCATACAGCAGCCGCGCGAGGCGCAGGCGTGCGACCGCGGCGACCTCGGGCTGTTCGGCGTTGTCGGCGACCCACTGCAGCGCGGTGCGCGCCGCACCGGGGTCATCGTCACGCACCAGCACAGCGGCCTCGGCGAGGGTCGCCAGCGCGGCGTAGGGAGTGCCGGCATAATCGCCACGCAGCCGCGCGGCCTCGGCGATCACCGTGGCATGCTGCGCCTGCTCCAGGGCGACGAGCACTCCGGCATGCAGGTCAGCGGCCTCCATCGCCTTGGAGGTGACGTGGTCCTGCCAGCCGCGGTAGCCAAACAGGCCACCGAGGCCGATGACCACGCCGATGATCAGTGCCTTGCCGTTTTCCTGCCACCACTTGCGCAGGGCCTCGACCTGTTCCTTCTCCGAATCGTAGACGTCCAAGCTCCCCTCCGTCCCGCGGCTCAGGCCGCTCCTGCGCCGAACATCGCCTGCAACCGCGTGGCGAGCTCGTCGCGTGCTATTTCACTCTGTTCCCCACCCCCACGCAGCGGCTTGACCGCCACCGCGCCGCGCGCCCATTCCGCCTCGCCGAGCACGAGCGCCAACTCGGCCCCGCTGCGGTCGGCGCGCTTGAACTGGCTCTTCAGGCTACCGCCTCCACAATGCAGCGACAAGCGCAGGCCGGGCATGGCATCACGCAGCTGCTCGCTGAGGGCGACCGCCTCGACCTCGAGTGCCGGCGTACCGATCACGAGGTAGATATCGGCCGGCGTCTCGCCGGGCGCCGCACCGTCGGTCAGCAGCTCGACCAGCCGCTCGAGCCCCATCGCGAAGCCAACCGCCGCGGTCGGGCGACCGCCGAGCTGTTCGACCAGGCCATCGTAGCGCCCTCCCGCGCACACCGTGCCCTGGGCACCGAGCGCATCGGTGACCCACTCGAACACCGTGCGCCCGTAGTAGTCGAGACCGCGCACCAGGCGCGGGTTGATCACGTA
>JAACFL010000290.1 GCA_009937385.1 Gammaproteobacteria bacterium
ACCGACGTCGGCAGCAGCAAGGGCAGCGTGGTCGCCGACGCCCGCGCCGGATTGTCGCCGGCGCAACTTTCCCGGTTCGTACCCGGCCACCCGATCGCCGGCACCGAAAAGAGCGGTGTCGAGGCGTCGTTCGCTGAGCTGTACCGCGAGCGCCGGGTGATCCTGACCCCGCTGGACGAGAACCCACCCGAGGCGGTCGCACGCGTGCGCGCGCTGTGGCAGGCGGCCGGCAGCGAGGTCACCGAGATGAGCGTCGAGCACCACGACGTGGTGCTCGCGGCGACCAGCCACCTGCCGCACATGCTCGCCTATACGCTGGTCGACACCCTGGCACGGATGCACGACAAGGACGAGATCTTTGGCTACGCCGCCGGCGGTTTCCGCGACTTCACCCGCATCGCCTCCAGCGATCCGGTGATGTGGCGTGACGTCTGCATCGCCAATCGGGACGCGATCCTCGAGATGATCGGGCGTTTCCAGGCCGACCTGGCGCTGCTCGCCGACGCCATCCACGACGGCGACCAGGCCCTGATCAGCGAGGTGTTCGAGCGTGCCAAGCGCGCCCGAGACCGGCATGCCGCGAGCCTCGAGGCGAGCGCCGGCGTGATCGAGTGATCCCGGCGTGAGCGTCACGTTCGAGATCGCCCCGGGCGGGGCACTGACCGGCACGATGCTCGGTGCACTCGCCGCGGGCGACACCACGGTCGACGGCTTCCTCGAGGGCGCCGACAGCCTGGCGACGCTCGCCGCGTTCGAGGCGATGGGCATCGCCGTCGAGCATCCCGCACCTGGCCGCCTGGTCGTGCACGGCCGTGGCCTGGACGGCCTGCAGGATCCTGGCCAGCCGCTCGACCTTGGCAACTCCGGGACCTCGATGCGCCTGCTGTGCGGATTGCTCGCAGGCCAGCGGTTCGACACCACGCTGGTCGGCGATGCGTCGCTTTCGCGGCGCCCGATGCGCCGGGTCACCGAGCCGCTCGCACGCATGGGGGCGCGCATCGATGCCACGCCCGACGGCACCGCGCCGTTGACGATCCACGGCGGGCAGCCGCTGCATGCCATCGAATACGAGATGCCGGTGGCCAGCGCGCAGGTCAAGTCGGCGCTGCTGCTCGCCGGTCTCTACGCCGACGGCGTCACGCGGGTCAGCGAACCGGCCCCGACCCGCGATCACACCGAGCGCATGCTCACCGCCCTCGGTGCGCGCATCGAACGCGACGGGGCGACCGTCGCCGTGCACGGTCGTCCCGTGTTGCGCGGCACCGCGCTGACCGTGCCGGCCGACATCTCGTCGGCGGCGTTTTTCCTGGTCGGTGCCAGCCTCGCGCCGGGCTCGGATCTGACGCTGACCGGTGTCGGGATCAACCCGACGCGCACCGGCGTGATCGACATCCTGCGCGCCATGGGCGCCGACATCGACGTGTCCAACCCGCGCGAGGAGGGCGGCGAGCCGGTCGCCGACCTGCGCGTGCGCGGGCGGCCGCTCCGAGGCATCGAGATCCCCGAGGCGCTGGTGCCGCTGGCGATCGACGAATTTCCCGTGCTGTTCGTCGCCGCTGCCTGCGCGGAAGGAACCACGACCCTTCACGGTGCGGCCGAGTTGCGGGTCAAGGAGAGCGATCGTATCGGCGTCATGGCCGAGGGTCTCGCGGCACTCGGTATCGACGCACGTCCGAGCGACGACGGCATGACCGTCGTCGGTGGGCGGCTGAAGGGTGGGCGCATCGACAGCCACGGCGATCACCGTATCGCGATGGCGTTCGCGATCGCCGCGCTGCGTGCCGAGGGAGCGGTGACCGTCACCGACTGCGCCAACGTCGACACCTCGTTCCCGGGCTTCGTCGCCAGCGCCGGTGCGTGCGGCCTGCGCATCGTCTCCCGGCACTGAGTCACACAGCCTGTGTTGGAAGTTTGCGCAACGGCTGCGCTTCGCTGACAATCCTGTAAGACAAGGATTACAAGCCCAAAAGGAAAATACTTACAGGGCAAGCCCGTCGCGACCACCCGTCATCCGTTGAGCGGCCGCGTCGAGGACTACACTGAAGATCAGGAGGAGTGCATACATGCTGGTCACCGTGCCGGTCTACAACAACCACTTCGGCTACCACCAGATCAACATCTACGAGCAGACCGAAGCGGGCGAGTTCCGGCGCACCCCGAGACGGCTGATGCCGCATATGCTGGTCAACTTCGACTGCGTGTCCGAATCGCTCGGAGAGGTGGTCGCACCGGCCTACGACCGTCGCCAGCAGGACTGGAACAGCCCCACGGTCTACTTCTACCTCGGCCGCCCGCGCAGCTTCTTCCGCTTCCTGCGTGACCACGCGCTCGACCGCCAGATCATGGTCCTGTGCACCAACACGATGTCGGTCAAGGTGCGCAAATTCACGATCCATGAGCTGCGTTTCAAGCGCAACGTGGCCACCGCGGTCAAGGCGCTGACCGCGCGCAAGTTCATCGAGGCGATCGACGTCTTCATCGATCCCGATCACGCAGGCCAACCGCAGGCCGGCGCCGACGACGACGCCGCCTGAGGCCGCTCTCAGCCCGTTTCCAGCCCCTCGAGCCCGCTGCCGACAAGCAGCACGTGCAGCTGGCGTGGACCGTGGATGCCGAGGTAGAGCGTCTGCTCGATGTCGGCCGTGCGGGATGGGCCGGTGATCCAGTTGACCGTGCGCGGCATGAAACACCCCTCCGAGCCCGTTTCACGCAATGCGGCCCAGACCGTCTCGTAGGCACCGACCACCGCGTCGGCATGCAGCACCACGACATGACGGTCGGGCAGGAAGTTCAGCGTGGTGGGCGAGGCCGGACCCGAGCAGAGCGCCAGCGTGCCCGACTCGGCGATGCCGGCATCGGCCCGGCTGACACCGAGCGTATCCACGCCGCGCGCCGGGCCGAAGCTCGCCTCGAGCCCGGCCGCGCTCCAGTGGAGCCGCTGCAGGTCGGGGTGCGGCGCGACGCGCACGGCCTTGGCGTCTTCGGCCCAGGCGGCCACGGCCTCCGGCACCTCGTCGAGCCGGGGCAGCACCTGCAGCGTGGCATCGACGCGGCGCAGCTTGGCGGCGAAGCGCCGCAGCAGCGTCACGCGATCGCCGCGACTCGCGGC
>JAACFL010000075.1 GCA_009937385.1 Gammaproteobacteria bacterium
GGGCGCGACACGAAGCCGTGCGCGGCCAGCGTGGCCGCCTCGACACCGTTGGCGGCCGCCATGCCGGCGTGAAACGGCTTGCCCATGGTGCCGAACTGCGACTTCAGGCCCGAAGCACGGGTCGCCACCAGCCCGAGGGCGTGGGCGGTGGCCTCGCGGTCGAGGCCGAGCAGGCGCGCGGCGGCGGCCGCCGCACCGAAGCTGCCCGAGGTCGCCGTCTGGTGGAAACCGTGCGCGTAGTGGTCGGGACCGAGTGCGGCGCCCAGGCGGCAGGCGGTCTCCACGCCGACCAGGTAGGCGGCGAGCAGCCCTTCTCCCGAGGTGTCACGCTGTTCGGCCAGTGCCAGCGCCGCAGGCAACACCGCGACCGTCGGGTGGCCGATGTGGCCGAAGTGGGTGTCGTCGTAGTCGAGGGCGTGCGACTGGGTGCCGTTGGCCAGCGCTGCGGCACGGGCCGGCAGGCGCAGGTCGCAGCCGACCAGTGTTGCCTCGGGCGAGCCCCCCTCGTTCGAGACCATCTCGCGCACGATTCGCGCCACCGGCTCGTCACGGGCCGCGAGGGCCACCGCGCACCAGTCGAGCAGCGAAAGTCGTGCGAATTCGACCGCGCTGGCGGGCAGCTCGGCGGGCTGCGTGTCACTGGCGAAGGTGGCCAGTTGACGGGTGACGGCAGGAGATGGAGTGCTCACGGGTTGTCGGCGATCGATGCGTTGCAGTGGCCCGGGAGTATCGCCCGCGTCGGCGTGGTCTGACTACACTGGGATCATCACGGCCGACCCTGTCGGCCACCAGCAAGGGAAGAGAGCATGAACGAAGAGACCTTCAACATGTCGATCCGCAAGTTCCTAAAGACGGTCGGCGTCACCTCGCAGCGTGAGATCGAGAAGGCGGTGCGCGGCGCGCTCGAGGCGGGTTTGCTCGAGGGCGGTGAGGAGCTGCCGGTCACCGTGACCCTGACCCTGCCGGGTGCGGCGCTCGAGATCGACATCGACGGCAAGATCGCGCTCGAGTGAACAAGCTCCCGGTCCCGGAACGGATGGCGCTGAGCGCCGACCGGCGCACGCTAGGCCTCGACTACCCGAACGGCACACACTTCGACCTGTCGGCCGAGTACCTGCGTACCCACGCGCCGTCGGCCGACGTGCGCGGCCACGGTGGCAAGGGTGGGCAGCTCGTGCACGGCAAGCGCGACGTGACCATCGTCGCGGTCGAGCCGGTCGGCCACTACGCGGTGCGCATCGTGTTCAGCGATGGACACCGCAACGGGTTGTTCGACCGCAGGGCACTGCTCGACCTGGCGCTGAACCACGACGAGAAGTGGAGTGCCTACCTTGCGAAACTGGAAACCGCTGGGCTCGGGCGTGATCTGCAGCCGGTGGATTCGGAGGGTTGACGATGCAGGTACTGATCACCGGCGGTGCCGGGTTCCTGGGCCAGCGCCTGGCGCGCCGGCTGCTCGAGCGCGGCACGTTGCGCGATGCCGATGGCGAAGCACGGCCGATCGAGCGCCTGGTGCTGCTCGACGTCGTCGAGGCCGAAGGCTTCGACGACCCGCGCGTGGTGCCGCTCGCCGGGGACTTCTGCGATCCCGACTGCCTCGCCACGGCGCTGCACGACGGCACCGGTGCGATCTTCCACCTCGCCGCGGTGGTCAGTGGCCAGGCCGAGGCCGAGTTCGACCTCGGCATGCGCGTCAATCTCGACGGATCATGGCAGCTGCTCGAGCGCTGCCGAAAACTGGGCCACCGGCCCAGGGTGATCTTCACCAGCTCGGTGGCGGTCTACGGCGGCGATCTGCCGGACGTGGTGCGCGACCACACCGCGCTGACCCCGCG
Organism: Gammaproteobacteria bacterium; assembly: GCA_009937385.1. Taxonomy (GTDB): domain Bacteria; phylum Pseudomonadota; class Gammaproteobacteria; order QNFN01; family QNFN01; genus QNFN01. The sequence continues at coordinate 1,836 of JAACFL010000075.1, forward strand.
CTCGTCATACGGCACCCAGAAGGCGATCGCCGAGTTGCTGCTCGTCGAGTTCCACCGTCGCGGCTTCGTCGACGGCCGCGTGCTGCGCCTGCCGACGGTCAGTGTGCGCCCAGGGCGCCCGAACGCTGCGGCCTCGTCGTTCGCCAGCGGCGTGATACGCGAGCCGCTCAACGGCCTCGAGTCGGTCTGTCCGGTCGACCCGGCGACCCGTCTCTGGTTGCTGTCGCCGCGACGGGCGATCGACTGCCTGCTGCATGGCCACGAGGTCGAGGACGTGGCGCTCGGCGACCGGCGCACGATCAATCTTCCCGGGGTGACGGTCACTGCGCGCGAGATGGTGTCGACGCTCGAGGCGATCGCCGGGCGCGAGATCGCGGCGCGGGTGCGCTGGGAGCCCGACCCCGCGATCGAGACGATCGTCGGCAGCTGGCCGGGTGCATGGGAGACAGGAAGGGCCGAGACGCTCGGCTTCGCCGGCGATGCCGACTTCGCGGCGATCGTGCGCGCCTACATCGAGGACGATCTGCCGGCCGCCGGGCGCGGCTGAGCGCTCGAGAAGAGATCTGCGCTGCACCGTTCGCCTGCGCTCGCAGCGCGCGTGACGGTTTCTTCTCGAGCCCTGCTTACGGCCCCTATTCGGTGGTGGCCTTCTCGGTCTTGCCGGCCTTCGGTTTGAGATGGGCGGCGAGCAGCTCGGTGACGCCCTCGATCACCACCGGCATCTCGTAGTGCTCGAGCGCCTCCTCCATGACGATGCGGCAGTTGGCGCACGCGGTGATCATGGTGTTGACCCCGGTCGCTTCGAGCTGGCGTTTCTTGACCTTGAACACCGTGGTGCGCAGGTCGTGCGCCTCCTCGTTGGCGCTCAGGCCGCCGCCGCCGCCACAGCACCAGTTCATCTTGCCGTGATCGGGCATCTCCTCGAAGTTCGGCGCGACCATGTTCAGGAGGTTGCGTGGCGGCTCCTCGACACCTCCGCGACGCACGATCTGGCACGGGTCATGGAACGTGAGCTTGCGCTCGTCGAAGCCCTCGGTCTCCAGGCGGCCCTGTAGGCGCAGCTGGTCGAGCAGCTCGAGGATGTGCACCACCTCGAACTCGTACGGGCGGCCGATCAGGTTCGGACCGTCCCAGCGGATCGCCGTGTAGGCGTGGCCGCACTCGGGACTGATCACGTACTTGCAGCCAAGCCCCTCAGCGGCGTCGACCACGCGCGAGACCAGCTCGCGGGCGATCTCCGAACTGCCGATCTGGATGCCGCTGTTGGTTGCCTCGAACGCCTTGCTCGACACCGTCCAGCTGACCCCGGCGGCGTCGAAGATCCGGGCGACCGCCTCGATGTACTCGGGGAAGTTCATGATCTCCATCGACGAGAAGAGCGTCATGTACTCGGCGCCCTGGACGTCGACCGGGATCGTCAGCCCGGTGGCCCGTTCGGCGTGGCCGATCTGCGCGGAGAGCGCCTTCCAGGTCACGCCCATCGGGCTGCCGATCTCCAGCGCCCGCTTGCTGGCGCCCTGCAGCCCGGGCGGCGTGTATCCGGCCGCCGAGAAGGCCTCGCGCTGCTTGCGGATCATGTAGGCGATGTCGTTGCCGACCGGGCAGACCATCGAACAGCGCCCACACAGCGTGCAGCTGTCGTAGGTCATCTCCTGCCACTCGGCGAAGTCGGCCTCGGTCAGGTCGCTGCCGAAGCCGAACGCCTTGGCCAGCTTGCCGGCGACGGTCTGTTCGCGATGCCAGAGGCGGCGCATCGGCTCGACCTTGTAGATCGGCGTGTAACGTGCATCGCCGGTCTCGGTGTAGAACAGGCACGCCTCGGCGCACAGTCCGCAGCCGACGCAGCTCGACAGGTAGGACGCGATCTTCGCGTCGATCTGGTTGCGCAGCACCTCGACGCCGCGCGCGTAGTCGTGTTCGGTGACGACCTTGGCCATGATCTTCTCCTTAACCTTGTGCGCGCGGCCTAGGCCTGCACGCCCTTGCGACCCATCACCGCCCCGGTGTAACCGCGGCTGAGCACGAACGTGAACGCGTGCATCAGGCGGCTGAACGGGAAGTAGATCATCAGCACGCAGACACTGAGCATGTGCAGCGCGCGCAGGCCGTCATGGCCCTCGAGCAGCGCCATGCAGCCGGTGAACATGACGATGAACGTCAGCCACGCCGCGGCGTGGTCGTCGAACGTGGAGATCTTGCGCATGACCGGGTGCATGACCCGGCGCAGCCAGAGCAGGATCAGTCCGGCGAAGGCGAGGTTGGCGGCGGCGATGAACACCCAGTGCGGCGCGGCGGTCCAGCCGAAGCCGAGGATGCGCTCCTCGATGAACACGATGTGCGGTGCCGCGAAGAACAGCAGCACGAACAGCCCGATGTGGAACATGTAGCCGGCGACGAGGTGGAACACCGCGCCGCTCGAGAAGCCCTTGGCGGTCCATGAGCGACTGACGATGGTGCGCAGCGCACCGGCCGTCCCGTCGGTGCGCGGCACCGCAAGGTCGGGTTTCACGCCGCGCGCGAGGATCTCGTAGAAGCGGATCGCGATGCCGACCAGGAAGATCACGACCGACGCGTACCAGAGCGGTCCTTCGACGAATTCAAGGAACATCGTTCAGCCCTCCTTGGTCTGCGGGTTCGGCTGGCCGAATCCCTTGAAGTCGATGTCGTCGTGGCGCTTGACCTCCTCGAGGGCGTTCGGCTCCACGTCGACCATGCCGGCCTTCTCCATCTCCTGGTACCACAGGTTGTGATGCTCGGCGGCCCAGTTGGAGTCGACGTACCCCGAGGTCATCGATTCGACCGCGCCCTCCATGCCGAGGGTGCCGATGTAGATGTGGCCAAACGACGCGGCGATGAAGACCACCGCGATGATGCCGTGCACCAGGTGGGATCCGGCCATCAGCTCGCGGGTCTGGCCGAACACCGGAAAGTCGAGGATCAGGCCCGAGACCGAGATTGCGATGCCGAACAGCACCGTCATCCAGAACCAGCTCTTCTGGCCGCCGTTGTAGTAGCCCGAGTCGGCGGCGTGGCCGCCGAACAGGCCGCCGGCCTTCAGGAACCACTTGAAGTCGAGCAGGCGGAACATGTTGCCGCGCCCGAACATCAGCATCAGCGCGATGATGGCGAACGGGAAGATCGGCCCGAAGAGGTTGTGCACCTCCTTGCTGGCCGAGGCGGTGATCGCGAAGCCCTCGGGGCCGAGCAGCGGGATCAGCACGTAGCGACCGTAGAGCAGGATCAGCCCGGTGACGCCGAGCAGCACGAACAGCCCGGCGGCGAACCAGTGCATGACGCGCTGGTTGGACGAGAAGCGCGGCACCAGCTTGCCCGAGCGCCCGCCTTCGATCTTGATCCTGCCGCGGAACAGGAAGAACGCGGTGATCAGGCCGAGCGTGCCGAGCAGCAGGTAGCCGCCGTAGGGCACCAGCTGCTTCTCGCGGAAGGTGCGCCACTGCTCGCCGCGGTTGTTTATCAGCACCGCGGTTTCGATGCCCTGGATCTGCGTGCGGAAGGCGTCACGCTGATCCTTGTTGCGCGCGTCACGCCAGATGTCGGCGGTGTTGCTGCCGAGCTGGCCCTCGGCGGCGACGATGCCGTAGGGGATCAGCGGCACGATCAGCACGAAGGCGAGCAGGGCCATGGCCCAACGCAGACCCCGGCGGTAGCGCTGGCGTTTCTCTTCGGTTGGGAGATGGGTCACGACGGCTCTCCTCCATGTTGTGGCCGCGGGCTTGGGAGGGCCGGGCCGGGTGTCCATTCTCGGCAGTGACGTGGATCGCCGTCTTGTCGCGGCGCGCAGCATCCTGCTGGGATAATCGATGCTCGACTATTGGTAAGTCATTGATCTGTCCTCGTCAACCCTCACGATTGGGTGGTGCGAGGGACGGCTTTCCCGAATCGCTGGCATCCGGCCATACTCAGCACGCCATGACAGACAAAAACAGGCAACGTATCGGTATCGCGCTTGGCGGGGGTGGCGTGCGCGGGCTGGCGCACGTGCCGCTGCTCGAGGCCCTCGATGACCTCGGCGTGCGCCCGGCGTGCCTCGCCGGCACCAGCATCGGCGCGATCGTCGGCGCCGCCTACGCGTCGGGACTGAACGGCCGCGAGATGCGCGAGCTCTGCCTGCGCCACATCGTCACCCGTGACGACAGCCTCTCCGACATCATCGACAAGCGTACGCAGCTGCGCATCTGGCTCGATGCCTTCGGTCTCGAGCGTGGACGCGGAGGGCTGGTCTCCGCCGACCGTATGTTCGGCTACCTGTTCGAGGGTCTGCGCGTGAAGCGTTTCGAGGAACTCGAGATTCCGCTCAGCGTCGTCGCTTCCGACTACTGGTCATCGAAGGCGGTCGTATTCGACAGCGGCGAGCTGCTGCCGGCGCTGCGTGCCAGCAGCGCGTTCCCCGGGGTGTTCGCCCCGGCCGAGATCGACGGCCGGGTGCTGGTCGACGGCGGCATGGTCAACAACGTGCCGTACGACCTGCTCGATGACTGCGACGTGATCGTCGCGGTCGACGTCGCCAAGAGCCGCGAGCCGGAGCGCCATTCGAAGCCGGGCTTCATCGACGCCATCGTCGGCGCGTTCGACATCATGCACGAGGTGGAGATGGCGCGGCGTCTCGAGTTGGATCCGCCCGATCTCTACGTGCACCCCGAGATCGGCATGATCGGTGCCTTCGATTTCACCGCCGTCGAGGACGTCTTCGACCAGGCAGCACCGGCCATCGAGCACTTCAAGGTGCAGCTCGGAAAACTGCTCGAGACCTGATTTCAGCCGAAGGGCCGCACGCCGAACAGCAGGCCGTGCAGCCAGAACGCGAATCCCACCCACAGGCCCAGGCCGACGGCGACCGTGGCGACGTCGCGCGAGAGCTTGCCAGGTGGATGGCTGGTGCCAGCACGCCGGTCGCGGCTACGGTTTACGACGAAGCTGGTCACGGACCAGCCCAGGAAGCTCCCGAACAGCACCAGGTCGGCGACGGTGCCGTTGGCCAGCAGGTGGGCGAATGCCCAGAGCACGACGCCCGCGACCATCGGGTGGCCGATGCGCTGCTTGATGCGGTTGCCCGGCAGATCGGCCGCGGTCAGCAGCACGAACGCGGGCACGAGCAGGAGTGCGGCGAGGTGCCGGGTCCAGGTCGGCGGCACCCACAGCACCTGCGGTGCCATACGCGCCTCGCCGTACCCGTAGACGATCAGCACCAGGCCGAGCAGCGCGACGATCGCGTAGCCGCCCTTCCAGCGCATCTCGCCGTGGCGCGCGATCATCCCGGCGCGCCAGCCTGGCGCGACAAGGTGCACCGCGTGGGTACCGAGGAACAGCAGCAGGCCGAGCAGCAGCAGGATCATGAATGCACTCCGGTCAGTTGGGCTCTCCCCCGAGTCCGACCACGCCGGCCTCGGCCAGTGCCGCGATTCGCGCCTCGTCATAACCGAGCGCGGCAAGCAACTCGGCGCTGTGCTCGCCTGGTCGCGGTGGCGTGCCCGGTGCGCCCGGCGTGGCCGAGAAGCGCGGCGCCGGGGCCGGCTGCAGCCGGCCATCCTGTTCCAGGAACGTCGCACGGGCGGCGTTGTGGGGGTGCGCCGGCGCCTCGTCGAAATCGAGCACCGGGGCGAAGCAGGCGTCGCTGCCTTCGAACAGTTCACACCAGGCGTCGCGGGTGCGGGTGCGGAACAGCGCGGCCAACTGGTCGCGCTGCTCGGGCCAGCGTGCGCGATCGTACTGGTCGACGAATCCGGGGTCGCCGTCGAGCCCGAGACGCTCGAGCAACTCACGGTAGAAGTTCGGCTCGAGCGCGCCGACGGTGACGTGGCGTCCGTCGGCGCATGCGTAGACGTTGTACCAGGGCGCGGCGCCGTCGAGCAGGTTCTGCCCACGCGCGGTCTGCCAGGCCCCGCCCGCGTGGAAGCTGCGCAGCAGCCCGGTCATCCATGCGGTGCCGTCGGTGATCGCGGCGTCGACCACCTGGCCCTCACCACAGGCGCGCGCGTGCTGCAGCGCCGACAGCAGGCCAACGGCGAGCACCAGTGTGCCGCCACCGATGTCGCCGACCAGCGTCGGTGGCGCGGAGGGCGGCTGACCGGGTCCGCCGCCGTGATGCAGTGCGCCGCTCAGCGCGATGAAGTTGAGGTCGTGCCCGGCACGTTGCGCCAGCGGCCCCGACTGGCCCCAGCCGGTCATGCGCCCGTACACCAGCGCCGGACTGCGCGCGAGGCAGGGTTCCGGGCCGAGCCCGAGCCGCTCCATGACCCCCGGCCGGAAGCCCTCGATCAGCAGGTCGGCGCCGGCGACGAGATCCAGCACGATGCCGGCCGCCTGCTCCGATTTCAGGTCGATCGCCAGCGAGCGCTTACCGCGATTGAAGAAGGCCGCGGGGCCCAGCGAGGCGCTGTCGAGCGGGCCGGCCGCGTTGGGATTGGCGTGCGCCCGCTCGACCAGGATCACCTCGGCGCCGAGATCGGCCAGCAGCATGCCGCACATTGGCCCGGGTCCGATGCCTGCCATCTCCACCACCTTCACGCCATGCAGTGGCCCCATCCGCGCCTCCCGGTCGTCGTTCGTGAAATGTGCCGATCGTACAGGTATTCTGGACGGGTCGCGGGCGGTCCGCGGCCTCGGATGCACGACCCCGTCAGAGGGTCCGGCGTCCACCCGGGAACCAGGAGGTATTGATCATGAACGACCCGACTCCGAAGCGTGCACACCTCGTCTACGCCACCCTGCTCGGCACGGCCCTTGCGCTGCCGGCACTCGCCGCCGACTACCGCTACCCCGACAAGCCGTTCGGTCTCGACAGCCCAGCCGGGCGCTGCGTGGTCTGCCACAGTCTCGAGAAGAACGGCCCGTTCCGGGTCGCGCCGAACCTCTTCGACATCGTCGGTGCCGAGAAGGCGCGCGCCGGGCGCTTCAACTACTCCCAGGCACTGCGGGAGAAGGGTGGCAACTGGACCGAGGATGAGCTCGACGAGTTCCTCGAGAACGCCAGCGTCTACGCGCCGGGCTCGACCAAGTCGATTCGCGTCGCCGACGCCGAGGAGCGGCGCAAGATCATCGACTACCTGAAGAGCGAGCTGGCCGACTAGTACCGCGCCGCCACGTGCGGCGGTAGAGGCTAGTTGATGCGCGGGAAACCGTTGCTGTCGAACTGCCAGTCGGCGAATGCGAACGTGTAGGGGTGGTCGACGCCATGGGCGAAGTGCCATGCGTTGCTGCGACCGAAACGGATCGCGCTCTGCATCATCGTCAGGTCAAGCCGCCAGCGACCCTCTTCGCGTACCAGGAACCACGGTGCACAGGCGCGCTCCGCGGGGGGGTAGCGGATCACCGCGCGATTGCTCTCCAGGCGCGGCGCCTCGGCATGACACTGGCGATAGGCTGCAACGATGTTGTCCATCTGCGCCGGGGTGACCACCCATTCGGCGAGCATCCTGCGGGTCGCGCCGCTGTAGATCGGCAGGTCGGGATTGGCGTTGCGTGCATCCATCGCGTCCAGGTAGGCCACGACGATGGCGCCTGGGGTGTCGTCGCGGGCGGTGACGTTGGCAGGACCGTCGCGCCAGGCGCCGTCGTCACGCTGCCCGAGTCGCGCGGCGCTGGTAGCGCCCGCGCCGGTCGTGAACGCGGCCCACGGCTCGTCATCGAAACCGGCGTTCCGTGCAGCGTTCTGCGCCCGGGTGACGATCATCTCGGTGGTTGCGAGGATGCCGTCGGCGACCCGGTCGCGGCGAAAGAACGGCACCATCTGGCGCTGTTCGAGATAGGCGACGAAGGCGTCAAGGTAGACCCCCTCGAGCGCGGCCGAGACCTCGAGGCGAACGCGATCCCGGACCGGGTCGATCACGAGCAGCAGGCCGCGGCCGTTCGGGCTGTGGCCGCCAACCTCCAACTTGTCGAAGGCCTCGACGGCGAAGCGCTCGATGTCGCCACTATCGGTGACGGTCACCAACCGGTAGTCGATGCCGTGGTCGGCGAGCAGCAGGCGATGGAAGGTCTCGATCCGATCGCGGTCCGCCGCGTCGAGCAGTGCCGCCCGGTCGTCGACCAGCCCGGCGGGTGGCGCACCGCAGCCCGTGGCCAGTGTGGCCAGCAGCAGGCTAGAGACCCAGCGGCTTGGCCGCATCGCTACCAACCTCGGCCTTGAAATAGGCCTTGCGCTGGAAGTTGCCGAAACCGGCAACCAGGCTTCCTGGCAAGCGACGGATCGCGGCATTGAACTCCTCGGCGGCGTTGTTGAAGCGCAGCCGGGCGACATTGATGCGGTTCTCGGTGCCTTCGAGCTGGGCCTGCAGTTCGAGGAACTGGTCCGAGGAGCGCAGTTCGGGGTAATCCTCGGCGACAGCCCGGAAGCCGCCGAGCGCAGCGCGCAGTGCACTGTCGCGAGTGCTCATCTCCGCCAACACCGCCTCGTCTTTGGTAGGCCTGCCACTCAGGG
>JAACFL010000291.1 GCA_009937385.1 Gammaproteobacteria bacterium
TGGGTCACCAGCCAGCGTGGGTCGAGCCAGCCCGACAGCAGGTTGACGATCTCGCCCTTGCCGGCGCCGTCGACCCCGGCGAAGACCACGATGGTGGGAAACGAGGCGTCGGCGAGCAGCTTGCGCTGCGCCTCGAGCAATTCGGTGCGCAACTCCGGCACGCGCTGCTTGTACTCCTGGCGCGTCAGCTTGCGCCCGAGTTCGGCGGTCTCGAACATGGTGTCCTCCCGTTCGGGCCGGCGGCCCCTGCATGAAACGCCATCCGGGCGCATCCCTGCGGAAACTATGGCAACCGTCCGCCCTGCTTGCAACGTGCGGCATGACCCTGTGCCAGGCGTTCTGGTATTCTCTGCGGTCCTTCCGAGCGACCCGGTTTCCCGATGAGCAAGCAGCGCAAGGCGGTCGCCCTGATCTCCGGCGGGCTCGACTCGATGCTCGCCACGCGCGTCGTGCAGGAGCAGGGAATCCACGTCGAGGGAATCAACTTCTTCACCGGCTTCTGCGTCGAGGGGCACACCCATGCCATCCGCAGGCAGGAGCGGGCCAAGCCGAAGCGCAACAACGCGCTGTGGGTCGCCGAGCAGCTCGGCATCCGGCTGCATATCGTCGACATCGTCGACGAGTACAAGGACGTGCTGCTCAACCCGCGCCACGGCTACGGCAAGAACCTCAACCCCTGTCTCGACTGCAAGGTGTTCATGGTCGGCAAGGCACACGCCTGGATGCGCGAGCACGACTTCGATTTCATCGTCACCGGCGAGGTGGTGGGCCAGCGGCCGATGTCCCAGCGCAGCGCCACGATGCCTCTGGTCGCCGAGGAGTCCGGGGTCGGCGACCGGCTGTTGCGACCGCTCTGCGCGCAGCGCCTGGCGGAGACCCTGCCCGAGCGCGAGGGCTGGATCGACCGGGACCGGCTGCACGATTTCAGCGGCCGCTCGCGCAAGCCGCAGGTCGCGCTCGCGGCGGAACTCGGCATCGAGGATTACGCGCAGCCGGCCGGTGGCTGCTGCTTCCTGACCGACGCCAGCTACTCGGCCAAGCTTGCCGACCTCTGGCGGGCGCGGGGCAACCGTGAGTACGACCTGGACGACATCATGCTCCTCAAGGTCGGGCGGCACCTGCGTCCACGTGCGCACTTCAAGCTGGTGATCGCACGCGAGGAGGGCGAGGTGAAGTTCCTGCAGGGCTACCGGCGCCAGTTCACCCACCTGCTTCCCACCAGCCATCCCGGCCCGCTGGCGCTGCTCGACGGTCGCGCGGACGTCGACGATCTCGAGCTCGCGGCGCGCATCGTCGCGCGTTTCAGCCAGGGGCGTGATGCCGACAAGGTGCGCGTCGAGGTGGTCCCGACCGGCGGCGAGGCACAGACGCTCGAGGTCGCACCGCTGGCCACGGACGCCATCCCGTCCGGGTGGTACGTGTGAGCCGTCACGAACTCGACTGCCGGCGCCTGCTCTGCCCGATGCCGGTGATCCGCACCCAGAACCGTGTCGCCGGGCTGGCCCCGGGCGACGAACTCGCGGTCACCTGCACCGACCCGGGGGCGGCCAAGGACATCCCGGCCTGGTGTCGCATCAACGGCCACGAGCTGCTCGGCATCGAGCATGGCGACGACGAGCTGGTGGTCACGGTGCGCGTCGGCGCCAGTGAGGACGGCTGATGGGCGCAGGCCAACATCACCACCAACCTGCCCCCGCCCCTGCGGGCCGGGTGGGCACCCCGGACGGGGCGCGCTACACCGAGGCGCGCCGGGTCACGGTGGTGGGCGCGGTGGTCAACGTCCTGCTCTCCATTCTGAAGGTGCTGTTCGGCATCGTCGGTCAATCGGCCTCGCTGGTTGCAGACGGCATCCATTCCCTGTCGGACCTGGTCAGCGACGTGGTGGTGCTCTACGCCGCCAAGCTCGGCAGCGAGCACGCCGACGAGCGCCACCCCTACGGCCACGCGCGCATCGAGACGGTGGCCACCGTCGCGGTCGGTGCGCTGCTGGTGCTGGTCGCGGCCGGCATCGCCTGGGACGCCATCGGCCGGATGATCGACCCGCAGCGCCTCCTGCACCCGACCCTGCTGGCCCTGGTTACCGCGATGGTCTCGGTGCTGGCCAAGGAGGCGCTGTTCCACTACACCCTGCGTGCCGCGCGGCGCCAGCGCTCCAACCTGCTGCGCGCCAACGCCTGGCACCACCGCACGGACGCCATCTCCTCCGTGGTGGTGATCATCGGCATCGGCGGGGCGATGGCCGGGCTCGACTACCTCGACGCCGTGGCCGCGGTGATCGTCGGCCTGATGATCGCCAAGGCGGGCTGGGACCTCGCCGCGGAGAGCATCCACGAGCTGGTCGACACCGCGCTGGAACCCGAACGCCTGGAGGCGATCCGCAACGCCATCCTCGAGGTCGAGGGGGTCGGTGCGCTGCACATGTTGCGGACCCGGCGCATGGGCTCCGAGGCGCTGGTCGACGTGCACATCCTCGTCGACCCCACCATCAGTGTTTCCGAGGGGCACCAGCTCAGCGAGAAGGTGCGCTGGCACCTGATCTACTCCATCGACGAGGTGGAGGCGGCACCGTCGATGCACCTGCCCCTGCGCGAGAGGGTGGTGGCCAAGCTGCGCGAGCGCTGGGCTGGCCTCGCCCACGAGGAGGCCATCGAGGCCATCACGTTGCACTACCTCGATGGCAAGATCGAGGTGGATTTGCTGCTGCCGCTCGAGCTCGCCGGCGGCGATCTCGACGCCCTGCGCGCGATCGGCAGGACCCTCGCCGATGCCGCCGAGGGGCTCGACGAGGTGCGTTGCGTCCGCGTGCACTACCATTGATTGCACCGAATCGGTGCCACAATATTTCGATTCGCACCAAAATGGTGCATTGGTTGCGTACCTGCAAGCAGAATGTGCAGGTTATCAAGGGCCTGGCGACGTGCTTTGGCTGGCACGGCACATGCTTTCGTAACGTCAGCCGAGGCCGAGACCGCCGGAGATGCGCGGCCCGACCCGTGTTGACGTCTGTAATCTGGAGGAAACAACCATGTCTGCGTCCGATGTTCTGAAGATGATCCAGGAGAAGGAGGTCAAGTTCGTCGACTTCCGCTTCACCGACTCCCGCGGCAAGGAGCAGCACGTCTCCGTGCCGGCCCACTCCATCAGCGAGGACACCTTCGAGGAAGGCAAGATGTTCGACGGCTCGTCGATCGCCGGCTGGAAGGGAATCAACGAGTCCGACATGATCATGATGCCGGATCCCGAGTCCGCGGTTCTCGATCCGTTCATGGACGAGACCACGCTGAACCTGCGCTGCGACATCGTCGAGCCGACCACCATGCAGGGCTACGAGCGCGACCCGCGCTCGGTCGCCAAGCGTGCCGAGGCCTACCTGCAGTCGACCGGCCTGGGCGACACCGCCTTCTTCGGTCCCGAGCCCGAGTTCTTCGTGCTCGACGACGTGCGCTGGGGCTGCGACATGAGCGGCTCGTTCGTCAAGGTCGACTCCGAAGAGGCCGAGTGGAACACCGAGAAGGTCTACGAAGGCGGCAACATGGGCCACCGTCCGTCGGTCAAGGGCGGCTACTTCCCGGTTCCGCCGGTCGATTCCATGCAGGACCTGCGCTCGGCCATGTGCCTGGCGATGGAGGAGATGGGCGTCGTCGTCGAGACCCATCACCACGAGGTGGCGACCGCCGGCCAGAACGAGATCGGCACCCGCTTCAACACCCTGGTGCGCAAGGCCGACGAGGTGCAGATCCTCAAATACT
>JAACFL010000292.1 GCA_009937385.1 Gammaproteobacteria bacterium
CCTCGGTGTCTTCCTTGCGCCAGCCGAGTTTGTACGCCATCGTCAGCAGCGCTACGTCCGTCGGATCGCCGTGCCAGGCCCAGCCGCCGTCGCGGCGCAGCAGCTCTCCTTCATTGCACAAGGTGGCCGATCGCGCGAGGTCTGCCAGCGCGGTCGCCTGATCGGGCTCGACGGACAGACCCTCTTTCAGGAAGCGCCCTTCCGGCACGAAACCCTGCCCGGTCACGTCATAGATGCTGCCGTCCGGTGAGCGCACCTGCTGCACCGTCAGCTCGTTGCAGGTAAGCGTGCCTGTCTTGTCGCTCGCGATGAGCGTGCAGGAACCCAGGCCCTCGACGGCTGCGAGCCGCCGCACGATGACGCCACGACGCGCCATGCGCGTCGTGCCGATAGCCAGCGCCACGGTCAGTGCGACCGGCAGGCCCTCGGGAATCGCCGACACGGCGAGCGCCACGCCGAACATGAACATCTCCGTGATGGCATAGCGGCCCATGACGACACCCATGACCGCGATGCCTGCAGCGGCGACCAGCACCACCAGCGCAATGCGGCGCGTGAAGCGCTCCATGCGCTCCACGAGCGGCGGACGGCCGCCTTCGGAGCGGATGACGTCCAGCGCGAGGCTGCCGATGGCGCTGCTCGCACCCGTTGCGACCACCGCCCCGTGGCAGCGGCCGCGCGCGACCATCGCGCCCGCGTGGAGCATGTTCAGGCGGTCGGCAAGCGGAGTGCCCGGACTGCCGGACCAGTCGGCCCGCTTCGCAACGGGCAGCGATTCGCCCGTGAGCAGGGATTCATCGACTTCGAGCCCGTGTGCCGCGATCAAGCGGATGTCCGCGGGCACGCGGTTGCCGGACTCGAGGTAGACGACGTCACCCGGCACGAGCGACTCTGCATCGACGTCGAGCACCCGGTGACTGCGGCGCACGGCCGCGCGGATGCGCAACAGCTGCTGCAGCGCCTGGCTGGCACGCTCGGCGCGTGCCTCCTGCACCGTGCCGATGACGGCGTTGATCAGCAGCACGCCCATGATGAACGCAGCATCCTTTATCTCGCCGATCGCCAGCGACACGGCAGCCGCAATGCCGAGCAGGTAGATCAGGGGGCTCCTGAACTGCCGCAGGACGATTTCAAACAGGCTGGGCGGCTCCCGCCGCGGCAGCGTGTTGGGCCCGTAGTGCTCGAGCCGCGATGCCGCCTCATCGTCGCCGAGGCCTCCGGTCACGGTGCCAAGCGTATCCAGCACAGCCGCGAGGTCCATGGCGAACCATTCGCGGACGTCGGTTTGTGGCGCGGCGTTCGTGGCGCCGAGCCCTGGTCTGTCAACCGTGGCCGGTGCCAATCGTCACCTGTGCGTGCCGAGTGTCAGCTATCAATATTGGGCAGAGGATGCCGGCGGGTAATCCGGGATTATGCCTACGGTGCCCGGACTTATAAGCCGGGTCAGTGCCGACAGGCGGCAAGCGCCCCGTCGATTGTCTCGAGCGCGTAATCCGCGTGTTCCCGGCTGAACACCATCGGGCATCGCAGTTTGAGTATGTTGGCATGCGGGCCGATGGAGGACGTCAGGAGCCCCCTGTCCCGCAATTCATTAACCACCTGCTTCGTAAGCGACGTTGCCGGGGACTTTTGCTCCCGATCTTTGACCAGCTCGAGGCCCAGGAAGAATCCGGAGCCGCGCACGTCACCAATCGACTCGTGGCGATCCGCCAGTGACCAAAGGCCGTCCACAAGGTGCCGACCGACTTCGAGTGCGTTCTGCTGCAGGTTCTCTCGCTCCAGCACGTCCAGGACCGCCAGTCCCGCGGCGCAGGACACCGGGTTGCCGCCGAACGTGTTGAAGTAATGCCCTTTCGCCGCGAATTCCGCGACGATATCGCTGCGGGTAACGATGCCGGCCAGCGGGTGGCCGTTGCCCATCGGCTTGCCCATCGTCACGATGTCCGGCACGAATCCGTCCGCCTGGTAGCCCCAGAAATGCCTGCCCGTGCGGCCGAAGCCCGGCTGCACTTCGTCGGCGATGAACAGGCCGCCGGCGTCGTGCACGATCGTGGCAACGGTGGACAGATAGCCGGGCGGCGGCGAGACGACGCCGCCGGACGACGCGATCGTATCGATGATGAAAGCCGCGAGCTTTACGCCATGGCGTGCCAGCGTGTCGATCGCCTCGTGCACGTGCGCAGCGTATTGCTCGCCCGCGCCAGGACCCGTGTACCGGCCCCGGTACGGGTCGGGTACCGGCACCGTTGCGATGTAATCCGGCCGCTCGCTCTCGGGAATGTCCGAGGTCGTGATCTCGAAGGTCGCCTTGGTATTGCCGTGGTAGGCAAAACTCGTCGCGATGAATCCGGTGCCGCCCGTGTGGGTCCGCGCGATGCGCATCGCGAGTTCGTTGGCCTCGCTGCCCGTGCAGCAGAACATGGCGAGGTCCAGTTCATCTTCGAATTTGCCGGTGAGTCGTTCCGCGTAGTCGAGTATGTTGTCGTGCAGGTAGCGCGTGTGGGTGTTCAGGATCGCAATCTGCTTTGTCAGCGCCTCGACGACCTGCGGA
>JAACFL010000076.1 GCA_009937385.1 Gammaproteobacteria bacterium
CCATCCACCTGCTGCTTGCCGTGGCCTGGGTTGGCGGCATGTTCTTCGCCTACCAGGTGCTGCGCCCAGTGGCCGCGGTGCAGCTCGAGCCGCCGCAGCGCCTGCCGCTATGGCGTGGCTGCTTCAGGCGCTTTTTCCCGTGGGTCTGGGCCGCAGTGGTCGGCTTGCCGCTGAGCGGCTACCTCCTGGTGTTCGGCCTCTACGGCGGCTTCGGCTCGCTCGGTTGGCACGTGCACCTGATGCAGGTGACCGGCTGGCTGATGATCGTGTTGTTCCTGGTGCTCCATTTCGGCCCGTGGAAGGCGTTGTGCCGCGCACTCGACGACGGCGACCTGCCCACCGCGGGCGCCGCGCTGAATCGCGTCCGCCGCATCGTCGGCAGCAATCTTCTGCTCGGCCTGGTCACCGTCGCGGCCGCCGCCGGTGGGCGCCTGATGCCACTCTGACCTCGGCACGGCCGGCTATAATCGCGTCCCGCCCGCGACGCGACACCCACGATGACCCCGCTCGAACGCTACCAGGTCGACCTGTTGAGCCTCGGCTACGATGCCGATCCGGCGCAGCAGGCCGCGGTTTGGGCGCTCGATCGTGTCTACCACGACCTGCTCGCGGCGCCGGCCCCCGAATGCGAGGAGAACGGCTGGCTCAAGCGGCTGCGCAGGCGCCCACGCCAGCCCCAGGCCCCGGTGCAGGGCCTCTACCTGTGGGGTGGCGTCGGTCGCGGCAAGACCTTCCTGATGGACGCGTTCCACGACTGCCTGCCGTTCGAGCTCAAGGAGCGTGTCCACTTCCACCGCTTCATGCACGGCGTACACGCCGAGCTGCGGCGGCTGCAGGGCCAGGCCGACCCGCTCGAAACGGTCGCCGAGCGCTTCGCGTCCCGTGCGCGCGTGCTCTGCCTCGACGAGTTCATCGTCACCGACATCACCGACGCGATGCTGCTTGGCGGCCTGCTGCGCGGGCTGTTCGAGCGCGGCGTGACGCTGGTCGCGACCTCCAACACCGCGCCCGACGATCTCTACAGGAACGGGCTGCAGCGTGCCCGCTTCCTGCCGGCGATCGAGTTGATCAAGAGGCACGCCGCGGTGCACGCGCTCGACAGCGACACCGACTACCGGCTGCGCGCGCTGGAGCAGCTCGAGATCTACCACACCCCGCTCGACACCGAGGCCGAGGGTGCGCTGCGCACGGCCTTCGAGCAGGTCGCCCCCGAGACCGGCAGTGCTGGCGCGATGCTCGACATCGAGGGGCGCGGCATCCCCACGGTGCGCTGGGCCGACGACGTCGTCTGGTTCGATTTCGCGGCGCTGTGCGACGGCCCGCGCTCGCAACACGACTACCTCGAGATCGCCTGCTGCTTCCACACCGTGCTGGTCGGCGACGTGCCGACCTTCGGACCGGACGACGACGACCGTGCGCGACGCTTCGTCAACCTCGTCGACGTGCTCTACGACCACCGTGTCAAGCTGGTGCTGTCCGCCGCGGCACCACCGCAGGCGCTGTATACCGGTGGCCGGCTCGGCGCCGAGTTCGAGCGCACCGCCAGCCGGCTCATCGAGATGCAGTCGCACGACTACCTGGCGCGCGGCCACCGGCCGTGAGTAGCCCGCGCGCCGGGCACCTGTTCGCCGACCTCCCGGAGCGGCTCGATGCGGAGGCGTTCGAGACGCTGCTCGAGGGCGGCCCGTTCCGGCTGCTGCGCATCATCTCGACCGGCCAGGTGACCCCACCCGGCGAGTGGTACGATCAATCCGACGACGAATGGGTGGTGTTGCTGCAGGGTGCGGCTGGCCTGCGCCTCGCCGGCGAGCCGGAAACACGCCGGCTCGAACCGGGTGACTGGTTGCTGTTGCCCGCGGGTTGCCGCCACCGCGTCGAGTGGACCGCCGCCGACGGGCCCACCGTCTGGCTGGCGCTGCACCACGGACCAGGAGGTGACCGATGAGCGTCACGGCCACGAGTGACCAGGGCAGCCCGCTGCGCACGCTGTTCTTCCTTTCGTGCAGCACCGGCATCACCGCCGAGACCCTCGGTCACAGCCTGATGACCCAGTTCGAATCGACCCCCTACCAGCAGGTCACGGTCCCGTTCATCGACAGCTTCACCAAGGCCGACGCGACGGTACGCGAAATCAACCGCGTGGCCAGCGAGAGCGGCCTGCCGCCGGTAGTATTCAGCACCCTGGTCGACCCGCGCATCCGGCGCATGCTGGCCGCCACCGACTGCGTGTTCTTCGACTTCCTCGACGCCTTCATCGAACCGCTCGAACGCGAACTCGGCATGGAGTCGAGCCACACCGTCGGCCGCTCCCACGGCATGGTCGACTACGACAGCTACATGACCCGCATCGACGCGATCAACTTCGCGCTGGCCAACGACGACGGCGTGCGCGCCGAACACTGCCAGCACGCCGACGTGATCCTGCTCGGCGTGTCGCGCACCGGCAAGACCCCGGCCTGCCTCTACCTCGCGCTGCAGTACGGCCTGCGTGCGGCCAACTACCCGCTCGCCGAGGCCGACCTCGACGCCCGGCGGCTACCGGCCGTGCTCGAGCCGTTCCGCTCCAAGCTGTTCGGCCTGACCATCGACCCGGAACGCCTGCACCAGATCCGCAACGAACGCCAGCCCGGCAGCGAGTACGCCGCGCTCGAGCGCTGCCGCGATGAGATCACGCGCATGCAGGGACTCTTCGCAGCCGAGCAGGTCTCGTTCTTCGACGCCTCGACGATGTCGATCGAGGAGATCGCGAGCCAGCTGGTGCAGCTGGCGCGCATCGAGCGACGGATCTGAACGTGCCCACGCCCGCCTTCGCCGACCACTTCTCGGCCCAGGCCGAGGATTACGCACGCCACCGGCCCGGCTACCCGCGGGCGCTGTTCGACGCCCTGCTCGACGTGACGCCCGGGCGTCAACGCGCCTGGGACTGCGGATGTGGCAACGGCCAGGTGGCGCGTGACCTGGCCGCGGATTTCGAGCAGGTGGTCGCCAGCGACCCGAGCGCAGCCCAGATCGCGGCAAGCAGTGCAGTGGGCGGGGTGCACTTCCTACAGGCCGGCGCGGCCCCCACCCCGCTCGCCACCGCCAGCTGCGACCTGGTCACGGTCGGCCAGGCGCTGCACTGGTTCGCTCACGACGCGTTCTTCAACGAGGTGCGCCGCGTGCTGCGCCCGGGTGGCGTACTCGCCGCGTGGTGTTACTCGCTGCTGCGCGTATCACCGAAGATCGATGCGCTGCTCGAGCGCTTCTACCGCGAGCGCCTGGGCCCCTGGTGGCCCACCGAGCGCGCGCTGGTCGACGACGGCTACCGGGACGTGGCGTTTCCGTTCGATACGCTGCCGATGCCGGAGCTGACCCTCGAGGTCGACTGGGATCTGGCGCAGCTTGGCGGCTACCTCTCCACCTGGTCGGCCTACCGGCGCTGCCGCGCGGAGACCGGCCTCGACCCGCTCCCGGGACTGCTCGGCCAGCTTGCCATGCCGTGGGGTGATCCGTCGCAAACGCGCCGCGTACGCTGGCCGCTGCACCTGCGCGTCGGCCGCGCCTGAACGCGGCCGGCGTGCAACGCACCGTCTTCATCCTCTCCGACCGTACCGGCGTGACCGCCGAGACCCTCGGTCACAGCCTGCTCTCGCAGTTCGAATCGGTCGATTTCGTGCAGCGCACCATCCCGTTCGTCGACACCGTCGAGCGCGCGCGCGACGCGGTTGAGCTGATCGAGCAGGCCGGGAGCCACGACGGCCATCGCGCGATCGTCTTCAGCACCCTGGTCGACCGCGACGTCCGCGCGGTGCTCAAGACGGCCAACGCGCTGTTCATCGACTTCTTCGAGACCTTCATCGGCCCGCTCGAGAAGACCTTCCAGCACAGCTCTTCGCACATGGTCGGGCGCACCCACGGTCTTGCCGACCTGCGCAGCTACATGACACGCATGGAAGCGATCAACTACACGCTGAACCACGACGACGGCCTCAACAGCCAAGGGTACGAGCACGCGGACATGGTGCTGCTCGGCGTGTCACGCTCGGGCAAGACGCCGACCTGCCTGTACATGGCGATGAGCTTCGGCATCCGCGCGGCCAACTACCCGCTCACCGAGGAGGACCTGGCCGACCTGCGCCTGCCGCCGGAGCTCGAGGCATGCCGGGACCGCCTGCACGGCCTGAGCATCGACCCGCAGCGCCTGCACGACATCCGCGAGGAGCGCCGTCCACAGAGCCGCTACGCATCGCTGACACAGTGTCGCTACGAGGTCAGCCGTGCCGAGGCGCTGTTCCGGCGCGAGCGCATCGCCTGCCTCAACACCTCGTTCTCGTCGATCGAGGAGATCGCGACGGCGATCCTGCACAAGTCGGGTCTGAAGCGCCGGCTGTTCTGAGCCCGGTGTAAGGATCACGCGCGCCGCCGGGTCTGCTGTTCCAGGAGGCCGCATGACCGCCCTGCTACGCCTGTTGATCAAGGACCGTCGCCTGCCGTTCCGTGCCCTGCGTATAGGCGTGCTGGCCACGCTCGGCTGGTGGCTGGTCGGCCCGCTGCTGGTCCAGACCATCGCCGTCGCACGCGTGTCGCCGGAGCTGATGCAGCTGCAGTGGTCGACCGACTTCTCGAAGCGCAGCGTGGAACTGGACGAGATCCAGTCCGGCGGGCCGCCCAAGGACGGCATCCCGGCCATCGACGATCCCAGGTTCGTCAGCACCAGCGAAGCCGCCGGCTGGCTCGACCCGCGCGAGCCGGTCATCGCCGTGGCCCACGCGGGCCAGGCGCGCGCCTACCCACTGCAGATCCTGATGTGGCACGAGATCGTCAACGACACCCTCGGCGACCTGCCCATCGCGGTCACCTTCTGCCCGCTATGCAATGCCTCGCTGGTGTTCGACCGGCGCGTCGACGGACGTCTGCTCGACTTCGGCACCACCGGCATGCTGCGCAAGAGTGACCTGGTGATGTACGACCGCCAGACCGAGACCTGGTGGCAGCAGTTCTCGGGCACGGCGATCATCGGCGAGCTGCTCGGCACCGAGCTCGAGCAGATTCCCACGCAGATCGTCGCCTTCGAGGAGTTCCGCGACGGCTACCCCGACGGCGAGGTGCTCTCGCGCGAGACCGGTTACTCGCGCGGCTACGGCCGTAACCCCTACCGCGGCTACGACGACATCGACAACAGCCCGTTCCTGCTCGACGACCCGGTCGACCCACGGTTGCCGGCGATGGAACGGGTGCTCAGTGTTTCGCTGGATGGCATCGACCGTCTCTATCCGTTCTCGCTGTTCCGCGAACGGCCTCTGATCCACGACACCGTGGCCGACACGCCGGTGGTGGTGATGTCCCGCTACGGCACGCTGTCGGCACTCGATCGCGGCTCGATCGCCGATTCACGCGCGATCCATTCCGCCAACGCCTTCGACCGCCGCCTCGAAGGGCGCATCCTGGAGTTCGAACTGCGTGACGGGCGGATCGTGGACAACGCGACCGGCAGCCGCTGGAACCTGCTCGGCCAGGCGCTCGAGGGGCCGCTCGCGGGCGAACGCCTGCGCGCACTGCCCGGCGGGGTCCACTTCGCCTTCGCCTGGCTGGCGTTCAACCCCGACTCGCAGATCTATCGGCCTGTAGCCAATCGCGGCGACTGAACGCACCTGCCCTTTGTGGCAGAATCGCGTCTCCCAACAGCGCTTGGAAGCCTCCTGATGCAGCAGTTCCTGGTGATCGGCGCCACCGGCGTCATGGGCACCGCCGCGATCCGCGCGGTGCGCGAGACCCATGGCGACGACGCCCACGTGATCGGCGTCTGGTACGGGCGCGAAGACAACGCGCCCGAAGTTCCCGGAGTCGACCGGCTGCTGTTCGCCGACATCGGGGCGGATGACGCGATCGAGGTCCTCGCGGATCGGGCGGGCGAGCGCTTCGACTGGTGCTTCTTTGCCACCGCGCTGGGCGACGTCGGCTTCCCGGTCAGCGAGGCCACACCGGAGCAGATCGCCACGTCGAACCACCTCTCATTCGACCCACTGCCACGCCTGGAAGCGGGTCTCGAGATCGGCACCCTGGTCGGCTACTCGACCTTCTACGATCTCGCTCACCAGAAAATCACCTACGGTGCGATGGGCCACTCCAAGCACGCCATCGAGCGCTGGACGCTCGAGTCCGGTCGCAGCCAACATCTCTGCCTGCGCGCCGGGGCGTTCCGCTCCGTGTCGAGCCAGGGCATCAAGCTGCTGGTGCGGCGCAACGCGAAGGCGCTGGCGCAGTCGAGTGATCCTCTGTTGCGCAGTTTCTTCGCCGACACCAAGCCCTCCGAAGCGGTCGAGCGCTTGCAGCAGGCGGTGTTCGACGAAGAGCGCGCCACGCTCGGTGATACCGGCACCGACCTCGAAGCGCTGGTCGCTGCGCACAAGGTGTTGCTCGACGGCCCCGACGCCCCGTTCGTCAACGTCGCCGGGCAGCGCGTCTGGACCTCCGGCGAGGCGCTGGAGATCGACTGAGCCACGCCCCGTGCTGAAGCATCTGCAACGGCTGCTCGAGACGCACCTGGGTGCATCACCTGCGGGCACGCCACCCGATGAGGCCACGTTGCGCCTGGTCACTGCCGCGCTGCTGGTCGAGACCGCCCGCGCCGACTTCGACGATGCACCCGAGGAGCTGGCCGTGGCCAGGCGCCTGATCGCCGGACACTTCGACCTCGGCGAGGCCGACAGTGCGGAGCTGCTGGCCTCGGCTGAAGCGCGCGCCGATGCCGCGGTGTCGCTGTTCGAGTTCACCCGCTCGCTCAACGAACGGCTCGACGAGATGCAGAAGCTGCGCGTGCTGGAGATGATGTGGCGGGTGGCGCACGCCGACGGCCGCATCGACAAGCACGAGGAGCACCTGTTGCGCCGCGTGGCCGACCTGCTGCATCTCACGCACGCCGATTTCGTGCGCCTGCGCCACGCCACCGCCAACGACTGAAAAGCCGGGGCGACGCATCACTCGGGTGCTCGAGAATCCGGCACAGGACATGTTTTTGGGCGCGCTGCGCCCTGTCCGGCCTGCACAGCCATAATCGTGCCGCGGGCGGCGCTCCTACTGGCCATAGCCGGTCAATCAGGACAGCTGTCCCACAGATCCGAGTGGGCTGATCTCACGGCTTCTGCGGTGTCCGGCAGTTTCGGTGGGATTCGACCGTCCCGTCAGGACAGCTCCCGCCGTCTTGGCTGGTTGCAGCCAGTCTTCAGCCGGCCATGTCCTTTAGCCGCTTCAGTGGGCGGACCTTGACGACGGTCTGCGCGGGCTTGGCCGCGACGTCCATGGTCTCACCCGGCCGGAACGGATTCGGCACGCCCTTGCGTGCGCGGCGCGCCGGCTTCTTGACCGTGGTGATCTTGAGCAGGCCAGGCAGCGTGAAGGCACCGGCACCGCGTTTCCTGATGTGGCGGCTGACCAGGGTGTCGAGCTCGGCCATGACATCGCCGACCTGCTTGCGGGTCAACCCGGTGCTGCCGGCGATCTCGTTCAGGATCTGGGTTTTCGAATACGCCTTGCTGATGGCCGTGGAGGCCTGAGGCTTGGCCGCCGGCTTCTGGGCAGCCGCCTTCTTCGGCGCAGCGCGCTTCGGTGCGGCTTTCTTCTTCGGGGCAGCCTTCTTCTTCGGTGCTGCGCGCTTGGGTGCAGCCTTCTTCTTCGGTGCTGCGCGCTTCGGTGCAGCCTTCTTCTTCGGTGCAGCCTTCTTCTTCGGGGCGGCGCGCTTCGGGGCAGCCTTCTTCGGGGCGGCGCGCTTCTTGGGCGCGGCGCGCTTCGGGGCAGCCTTCTTAGGCGCAGGCTTTCTGGCGGATTTCTTTTTCACGGCCATCGCAAACTCCTGTGTGACTCTCTGGTGGTGGCGGGTGCACGGGGGCACGTAGAACATAGCACAACGTCAGAGCGTTTAAAGCACGGAATTCAGCGTTTCGCAACTATATTTTCAGGGTTGTGGTGCAACACGCAGGCACACACCTCCGCGACGCGGATCGCCCGCGCCGCTCAGTGCCGCGCTGTGGCGATCGCGCGCGACGGCGTGCACACCACCGAAAAAGAGATTACGCGCACCCCAGTTCTGCGCCCCAGGATAATGCTTTACGAGCCGGTGCAGGGCCCGTTCCGGGAATCCGTGCTCGATGCTCAACTGCCCGTTTTCCAGGTGCAAACGCGGTTTTCGGACCGCCGCGGCGACCGGCATGCCGTAGTCCACGAGGTTGATCAGCACCTGCAGGATGGCGGTACGGATCCGGTTGGAGCCACCCGAGCCGAGCACCACGTCGGTGCCGTCGGGACGCGCGAGCAGGGTCGGCGCCATCATCGACGCCATGCGCATATCGCACGGCCAGACGTGGAAACCGTGCGGATTGAGATCTTCCTCACCGAGCATGTTGTTCATGACGATGCCGGTTCCTGGAATCGCGTAGCCGGCGCCCTCGCCGTTGGAGACGGTCATGCTCGCCTCGTTACCCTCGGCGTCGAGCACGCTGACGTGGGTCGTGCCACGATGACATGCCGGCCGACCGACGACCTGCTCCCGGTAGCGACGCAGCAGGTCGGCTCCGAGCAGGCGGGCGCTGCGCCGCGCGGCATCCGCCTCGCTGGCCACCTCGGCGCGCGCTGCCCCGGTCGCGTCCATCACGCCGGCAAGCCGCTCGAGGTGGCCCGGGCTGCCGAAGCGTCCACCGAGACCGCCGGTCGCCTCGAGCAGGCGCAGGCCGAACGCGATCAGCATGCCGCCCGCCGACGGTGCCGGATTGGTGTAGATACGCGCGCCGCGGTAATCGATCGCCAGCGGCCGGCGACGCCGCACGCGATACCCCGCGAGGTCGTCACGACCAAGATAGCCGCCTCGCTCACGGCAGTCGGCGACCAGGCGCTGCCCGATCTCGCCACGGTAGAAGAGCGCCTCCCCCTCGCGCGCCAGCGCCTCGAGGGTGTCGGCGAGCTGCGGCTGGCGCAGGGTCTCGCCGTGACGCACCAGGCGACCTGGATCACGGCGTGCCGCGAACAGGCGCAGCACCTCCGGGTCGGCACGGTAGATCGCACCGACGATGTCGAAGATATAGGCCTGGAGTGCATTCAGTCGGACGCCGCGTCGGGCCAGCGCCACCGCGGGCTCGACCAGACGCCGCATCGGCAACCGCCCCAGTTCTCGCTGGATGCGGAACAGCCCCTTGACGCTGCCTGGACAGGCGATCGCCCCAAGGCCGATGTGGAACTCCTGCGTCGCGGTGCCGAAATCGGCGAGGATCGGGCGGAAGTCGACCTCGTTCGTCGCGCGTCGCCTGTGTGGCGTCTGGGTGAAGAAGTCGTAGAGGTGGCGCTCACCGGCCGCGGTGCGCGCGAGCAGGAACCCCCCACCACCGAGCGACGCCAGCACCGGCTCGGCGACACAGGCCGCGAAGTGCGCTGCGACCACGGCATCGAAGGCGTTCCCGCCGTCGGCGAGGATCTCGCTGGCCGCGGCGGCGGTGGCCGGGTGGCCTGCGGCGACGATCCCGTCAGCCATCGCGCCAATGTCTGATCGTGCTCACGGGCCTGACTCTGATCATCGGCAAGTGCTCGAATTGCCCCGGAAAAGCCCGGTGAAGGTCCCGGGAACCGTGATTGTAATGCAGGGTATCGCCGCCTATCATTGATTGCGTCGGCTTCGGTGATTACAAGCCTCGGTCGAACAGCGAACGCCGCTGCCGACGCCGCACCTCTCACCCACGGGCGACGCCAACGACTGCGCTCCCGGGCAGGATCGGTCGGCACATCATCAAGACGAACAAAAGCGGACGGTCCGGGATGGCAAACAAAGAACAGGCCAAGGAACAACAACCCGCCGTCGACGAACAGACCCTCTCACGACTGGTCCCGATCAGCGGCCTCACCAAGCAGAGCGTCGCCCAGCTTGCCCAGAAGGCGGACGTGCTGACCGTCAAGCGCGGGCAGTTCCTGTTCCGCAAGGGCGATCAGGACGGCCTGACCACCTACATCCTCGAGGGCGAACTCGAACTTTTCGCCGACGAGACCCACGTCGAGCGCATCCAGGGTGGCAGCGAGAGCGCGCGCCACCCGGTCGCCCAGCTGCAGCCGCGCCAGTACAGCGCGCGTGCGCGCACCGAGTGCAAGGTGATCCAGATCCAGCGCAAGCTTCTGGACCAGCTGCTCGCGCTCGACCAGTCCGGTGGCTACGAGGTCTCCGAGATCGAGGAGGAAGATGAAGAGGACAGCGGCGACTGGATGAGCCGGCTGCTGCAGTCGGAGCTGTTCCAGAAGATCCCCACCGCGAACATCCAGAAGATCTTCCTGCACGTCGAGAAGCTCGAGGTCGAGAAAGACGCGGTGATCGTCCGCCAGGGCGACGAGGGTGACTTCTACTACTTCATCGCCGAGGGCCGCTGCGCGGTCTCCCGCAAGAGCGAAGAGGGCCGCGAGATCAAGCTCGCCGAGCTGCGCGTCGGTGACAGCTTCGGCGAAGAGGCGCTGATCAGAGAGACCAAGCGCAACGCCACGATCACGATGCTGACCGACGGCGTGCTGATGCGCCTGACCAAGGACGACTTCGCGGAGCTGATCCGCAAGCCGCTGCTGCGCACCGTCACCTACGCGCAGGGCTGCGGGATGATCAAGCTCGGCGCGCAGTGGATCGACGTGCGCCTGCCCGAGGAGTACGAGCAGGGGGCGATCGCGGAAAGCATCAACCTGCCGCTGTCCAAGCTGCGCAAGGAGGCCGAACGCCTCGAGCGCAACCGCACCTACATCGTCTACTGCGACAGTGGCGGGCGCAGCTCGGTGGCCGCGTTCCTGCTCAACCAGCTCGGTTTTGACGTCTCCTACCTCGGGCGTGGCCTCGACAGCTGCCCGCAGGCGATTCCGAAAAAGACGGCCGAGACCAAGGTCGAGGTCACGCCCTCGGCGGCAGCATCTTCCAGCGAGCAGCCCGCCACGGCCCAGGCCGAGCAGCCCGAGGCACGCTTGCCGACCATGCTGGTCCCGGCCTCGGGACAGAGCCTCGGTGAGCGCGAGGACCAGGAAGACGCATTTGCCGTCGTGCCGCTGGACGATCAGCAGAATGCCGTGCTGCTGGTGGTCGCCGACGGCATGGGCGGCCACGCCGCCGGCGAGGTGGCGAGCAAGTCCGCGGTCGCCGCGCTCTGTGACGCCGTGCGTGAGGGCTTCCCCGCCGAATCGCCTCCCGACCTGCTGCGCAGCGCGCTGCAGGCCGGCAACGCCGCGATCAAGGCGAAGACCACCGAACGCCCCGAGCTGCAGGGCATGGGATCGACGCTGGTCGCGGTGCTCGCGATCGAACACCGCCTGTGGTGGGTCAGCGTGGGTGACAGCCACCTCTACCTGATCCGCGAGCGCCAGCTGCGCAAGCTCAACGCCGACCACAGCTACGGCGGCTACCTCGACCGCATGGCCGAGGCCGGAAACGCCGTCGAGCCCGACCCACGCTACAAGCGCAACATGCTGATGAGCGCGCTGACCGGCGAGCCGATCCCCGAGATCGACGTCAGCGACGAGGCCTTCAACCTGCAGCTGGGCGATCGCCTGCTGCTCGCCTCCGACGGGGTCAACTCCATCGGTGAGGGCGCGCTGATCCAGCACTCCGCCTGGTCGGCAAGCTCCAGCGAGTACACCGAAAGCCTGATCCAGGCGGTCGCGGAGGCCAAAAAGCCGCGCCAGGACAACACCACCGTCGCCGCGCTGGACGTCGTCGACCGCGAGAAACAGGGCACCGGCGTCGAGGTCAAAAAGAAGCAGCGCGCCGCCGACCAGAAGGTCCTCAAGCTGAACCAGCAGCTCTCCGACGCCAGCGCCAAACTGGCCGCCGCGCTGCGCCAGAAGGCTGAGGCCGAGGCCGCGCGCCAGTCCGCCGAGCAGACCATCGCCGAGCGGATGAAGAAGGTCGAATCGCAGGACGACGAGACGCGCAAGGCCTACGAAAAGCAGCTGCGCGAGGAGCAGCAGCGCCGCGAGGAAGAGATCGCCGAGGCCAACGCCGCGCTGGATGAGGCGCAGCGCCAGCGTCTCGCCGCCGAGGAGGCTCGCCGCCAGGCCGAGTCCCACGCCGAGCGTGTCCGCGCCGAGGAAGAGGAGATGCGCCGGCGCCTGCAGGAGGAGACCGAGGAACGTCTCGCCGCCGAGCGCAGGAAAATGGAGGAGGAGTTCGCCCGCTTCAGCAAGCAGGTCGAGGAGGCGGAACGGGCGCGCGAGAACGCCGAGCAGAAGCTGAAGGACGAGCAGGCGCGTGCCGAGCAGGAGACCCTCAAGGCCACCGAACGCATGGCCGAGGCGGAGCGCATCCGCACCCAGGCCGAAGAGGCGCGGCAAAAGATCGAGCAGGAGGCGCATAAGCAGCTCGAGGAGGCGCAGGCCGCCGAGGCCCGCCACCGCGAGGAGCTCGAAGCCAAGCTCAAGCAGGAACAGAGCGACCTCGAGCGCCGCCTGGCCAAGGCCGAGGAGGTGCGCCAGCAGGCCGAGGCGGCGCGCCAGAGGGCGGAGGCCGAGGCGCAGCGCAAGCTCGACGAGGCGTCCCAGTCCGGCAGTAAGGTGCGCGCCGAGCTCGAGGAGAAGCTCAAGGCCGAACAGGCGCTGCTCGAGGAACGCCTCGCGGTCGCCGAGAAGGTCCGCAAGGATGCCGAGGCGGCACGCCAGCAGGCCGAGGACGAGGCGCGCAAGGAGCTCGAGCGCCTCGCCGCCGAAGAGACCGAGCAGCGCCGCAAGCTCGAGGAGGACCTCAAGCAGAAGGAGGCCGAGCTCGAGGCGCGTCTCGCCAGCTCGTCGACCGAGCTCGAGGAGGCCAAGCGCCTGCGTGAGGAGGCCGAAACGGCACGACGCGAGAGCGAGCAGGAGGCCGAGCGGGTCCGGGCCCAGAGCGAGGCGGAACAGCAACGCTTGCAGCAGGAGGCCGAGGCCAAGCTGCGCGAGGAGCGACAGCGCATGGAGGCGCAGTTCGCCGAGACGGTCGACCAGCTCGAGGAAGCGAAGCGGATGCAGGAGGAGGCCGAGGCCGCCCGCACCGCCGCCGAGGACATGGTGCGCCAGATGCGCACCGAGACCGACGAGATCGAGGCGCGCGCGCGCGCCGAGGCCGAGGCCAAGATCGCCGAGGAACGTGCCCGGCTCGAGCAGGAATTCGGCGCCGCCAGGCAGGCCGTCGAAGAGGCGAAGCGCATCCAGCAGGAGGCCGAGGAAGCGCGCATCGCCATCGAGGAGGAAGCGGCCGTCGCCCAGGCCCAGGCGGAGGCCGCGGGCGAGAGCATCCGCAAGGAGCTCAGCGAGAAGCTCGAGAAGGAACGCCAGGAACTCAGCGCGAAGCTCGAGGCCGCCAACAGCCAGCTCGCCGAGGCCGAGGCCAAGGCCTCCGAAGCCGCCTCCGCGCAACAGGAAGTCGCCAGCGAGGCCGCACGCATCCGTGCCGCCGAGGAGCAGGCGCGCATGCAGTTGCAGGCCGAGGTCGAGGCCCAGCTGCGCACCGAGCGCGACAAGTTCCAGCAGGAGCTGGCCGAGGCGAAGTCACGCTTCGAGTCGGCCGAACAGGCCAAGATCGAGGCCGAGGCGCGGCGCATCGCCGCCGAGCAGCAGGCCGCCAACCTGGCCGAGGCCGAGCGCAAGGCGCAAGAGAGCGAGCAGCAGGAGGAACTCACCGCGTTGCAGGCCGAGCGCGAGCGCATGCAGGCCGAGATCGAAAAGGCCAACGCCGAGCTCAAGGCGGCCAAGGAGACGCTCAACACTGCCTCGGTCGACAACCAGGTCGCGCAGCGGCGTGCCAGTCAGCTCGAGGAGGCCGAGCACGAGGCCGCGCGACTCAAGGACCAGGCACGCGGCGCGATGGAGCAGGCCTCCGGCGAGGTCGCCGAACTGGAGAAGGAGCTGGCCACCGCGCGCGAGGAGGCGGCCAAGCATGCCGAGCGCACGCGCGAGGCCGAGGAGGCACGCGCCGAGGCCGAAAGCGCCGCCGACCAGGCCAAGAGCCAGCTCGAGACCGCGCGCGCGGTCGCCGAGGAGTTCCGCGAGCGCGAGCGGATCGACCGCGAGATCCGCGGTGAGAAAAAGAAATCCCCGCTGCCTCTGGTCGCCGGCCTGGTGGTCGCGCTGATCGCGGGCGGTGGCGCCTTCTTCCTGGTCGGCGAGGTCGCCGAGGAGAAGCCCGGGGACGAGGTCACATCCACCGAAACACCGCCACCGGACAGCGCGCCAATCGTCGCCACTCCCACCCCACCGCCCGCCACGTCAACGGGTGCACCGGTCGTTGCAGCATCGCCACCACCCCCACCACCGCCGCCGCTGTCCACCTACAGCGACAAGCTCTCCAACGGCACTTCGGGCCCACAGATGGTGCGCCTGCCCGGAGCCACGTTCGTCATGGGCAGCAACTCCGGGGAGGACCACGAGACCCCACCGCGCGAGGTGACGGTACCGCCCTTCTCGATGGGCATCCGCGAGGTCTCCTTCGCCGAATACGACCTGTTCGCCCGTGCCACCAAGCGCGACCGTCCATCCGACCAGTGGGGCCGTGGCAGCCAGCCGGTGATCAACGTCAGCTGGGAGGATGCCGACGCCTTCACCAAGTGGCTGAGCGAGGAGACCGGCGAGAGCTACCGCCTGCCGACCGAGGCGGAGTGGGAGTACGCCGCGCGCGGTGGCGCCACCGGCAACTACTGGTGGGCCGAATTCGATGACAAGGCCTACGCGGTCTGCGCCGATTGTGATTTCCGCAACCCCAACCCGGATCGTCCGGTCTCGGTCGAGAAGATGCCGGCCAATCCCTACAAGTTGCACAACGCGGCCGGCAACGTGCAGGAGTGGGTCCAGGACTGCTACATGCCCACTTACGACGGTGCCCCCTCCGACGGCTCGGCCCGTGTCTGGCAGTGCCCGACCCGCGTCGTACGTGGCGGCTCCTACCTCAGTCGCAAGACCGAGGTGCGCCCGGCCGCGCGCTCGCGCCTGGTCGCCACCGGCGTGCAGTTCGACGTCGGATTCCGCGTCGCACGCGACGAGTGAGCCTTGGCAATCGAAGCCCAATCCTCAAGGAGCAAAGACATGAGGGAACGCCTCCACGGCATGCTGCTGGCGGGCCTGCTCGGCCTCGCCACCGGCGCCGCCGGCGCCACCGAACTCGACGATGCCATCGCCGCCTACCAGCGCGGCGACCATGCACAGGCGATCCCGACGCTGACGACCGCCTCCGAACAGGGCGATCCACTGGCCCAGGTCTACCTCGGCCTCGCTTACTACAACGGCCACGGCGTCGAGGAGAACGACATCATCGCGTTCACCTGGTTCTGGCGTGCCGCCGAGCAGGGAGATGCCGAGGGGCAGTACCAGCTCGCCTACATGTACACCTACGGCTTCGGCATTCCCGAGGGCGAACCCGATCCCGAGGGCAAGGCGGTCGAGTGGTACGAGCGCGCCGCGCAGCAGGGTCACGCCGAGGCGCAGTTCAACCTCGGCCTGCTGCTGCTCGCCGGCAGCGGTGTCCAGCGCGACGAGGCTACCGGGCTGCGCTGGATCGAGACCGCCGCGGCCAACGGCAGCGAGGGCGCACGCCGCTTTACCGGCGAGATCAACTGAAGCCGGCCACCTCGCGCCCAAGCAGCGCGAGCTTGCGCGACTCGCCCCAGCGGTAACCCCCGACTCCACCGTCGGCACGCAGCACACGGTGGCACGGCACCAGCACCGCCACCGGGTTGGCGCCGATCGCCGTGCCCACGGCACGCGCCATGCGCGGATCCCCCAGGCGCCGTGCCAGCGCTCCGTAGCTGCACACCGTCCCCTCGGGCAGCGCCAGGAGCGCCTCCCAGACCCGAATCCGAAAGCGGCTGCCACGCAACAGCAGTGCCGGCGCCTCGGGCGTACCGAGGCGGCCGAGCATCCCGTCGACGGCCGCCGGGTCGGCGACGAATCGGCTGGCCGGCCACTCGTCGCGCGCCAAGGCGAGCGCCCGCGCGCCGCGCGGATCGTCGTCGGCAAGGAAGCGCAACCCGGCGACACCACGCTCGGTGACCAGCGCCAGGGCCGAACCGAAGGCCGTGCTCAATACGGCGTGGTGGAGCACCAGGCCGGCCCCCTCGCGCCGGTAATCACCCGGCGTCATGCCCTCCAGGGCGACGAACAGGTCGTGCAGGCGTCCGGGTCCGGACAGCCCACTCGCCAGGGCCGTGTCGAGCACACTGGCCGAGTCACGCAGCAGACGCTTGGCGTGCGTCACGGTCAGGAAACCGAGGAATTGCTTGGGCGAGACCCCGGCCCAGCGCACGAACAGGCGCTGGAAGTGATGGGGACTCAGCCCGACGTGGCGCGCCACGGCTGCGAGGTCGGGCTGCGCCTCGCGCCGGGCGACGACGTAGCGGATCGCCGCGGCCACCCGCCGGTAGTCGCGCCCGGACGCCGCGTCGTACAACCACGCCACCCGCGGATCGTCACACCTCGAAACCTCTGAGCGCACCGCGCCTTCTCCGTTGCTGGACCGTGCGCCGAGGTTAGGCCGGGCGTCGCCGGTGAGCCACCCGATTCTTGCGCCCTGCGGTGCCCTCAGGGGCAGGGGTTGCTGTAGCGCTGGTGCAGCGCCTCGAGGCTCTTGACGACCGCGTCATCGAGCACCAGGTCGGCGCTGGCGAGATTCTCCTCGAGCTGCTCCATGCCGGTCGCCCCGATGATGTTGGCGGTCAGGAACGGCCGGCTGGTCACGTAGGCCAGCGCCATCTGCGCCGGCGACAGGCCGTGTTCGCGTGCCAGCTCGACGTAGGCGCGTACGGGCGCCTCGGCCTCGGGCGCGGTGTAACGGCTGAAGCGCTCGAACAGCGTGATGCGCGCACCCTCCGGGCGGGCACCTTCGAGGTACTTGCCGCTGAGCACCCCGAAGGCCATCGGCGAATAGGCGAGCAGGCCGACCTGCTCGCGGTGCGCGATCTCGGCAAGACCGACCTCGAAGCTGCGATTGAGCAGGTTGTAGGGATTCTGGATCGACACCACGCGCGGCAGGCCGGTCGCCTCGGCCGCGGCGAGGAAGCGCATCACGCCCCAGGGCGTCTCGTTGGAGAGCCCGATGTGTCGGACCTTGCCGGATGCGACCAGCTCGCCGAGGACCTCGAGCGTCTCCTCGATCGGCACGCCCTCGTCCTCCTCATCGGCATGCTCGTAGCCCAGCTTGCCGAAAAAGTTGGTCTTCCGGTCGGGCCAGTGCAACTGGTAGAGGTCGACGTAATCGGTCTGCAGCCGCCGCAGGCTCGCGTCGAGCGCGGCGGTGAGATTGGCCCGGTCGAGTCGGTTGGCTCCACCGCGGAAGTGGTCGAGCCAGTCCGCGCGGCCACACACCTTGGTCGCCAGCACGACGCGGT
>JAACFL010000077.1 GCA_009937385.1 Gammaproteobacteria bacterium
ACGGGCATCTGGAGCGGCCTGCACAGCCCGCCCGAGTGCGCCCACGATGCCGACCCCGAGGCGTGGTGCCAGCAGAACGGGCTGGTGCCTCGGGGCAGGATCGAGACCTGGCCGGACGTGCGTCATGCCTTCAGCCACTACCGTCTCGACATCTCGCCGGTGGTGATCCCGGTCGCGCCGGATCCGATCCGGATCAAGGAGGAGGCTGACGGCGACTGGTATAAACCCAGCCAGGCCCTCGCACTGGGCCTGCCAGCGCCGGTACGCCGCCTGGTCGAGCAACTCGCCCAACGGGAGCAATGACATGAGCCGAACCGTCCACTGCGCCAAGCTGCAGCGCGAAGCCGAGGGCCTGGATGCGCCACCGATCCCCGGCGAGCTCGGTCAGCGCATCTTCAACGAGGTTTCCAAGGAGGCGTGGCAGGCGTGGCTCGGTCACCAGACCATGCTCATCAACGAGCACCGCCTCGCCGGGTTCGATCCCAAGGCGCGCGCCTTCCTCAAGGAGCAGATGCTCGCGTTCCTGTTTAGCGAGGGCGAAGTCGCACAGGTTGAGGGATTCGTGCCGCCCCCGGCCAAGAGCGAGTGAGCGCCGCTAACTGCTTGACGCCCAAACCTTCGATCGGTTTAATACGCCCCTCCCGGGCCAGGTAGCTCAGTTGGTAGAGCAGGGGATTGAAAATCCCCGTGTCGGCGGTTCGATTCCGTCCCTGGCCACCATCCTCTCCTTCACCACTACCAAGATCTGACGCCGCCAGGTGCTCTATCAGCCCCTGTGGCTATTCACGGAAATCACGGCGGCAACCCGAGCTCATCGAGCCCCTCCCCTATCTGGTTAAGAAACCGCTTCTCGAACGGCACAGACTTCATTACGGCACCAACCGTCAAGCCGGGGCTTTGTCTTCGTAAGCGATCCAGTGCCTTGCTGGCCCTCCTGTGCTCCCCTATCCGGGCCAAAGAGACCGAGAGGCTGCGGTTTGCCCACCACATGCCGGGATTTTCATGCATCGCCCGCTGCAGGCACTTCGCTGCGGTAATGTAATCACCAAGACCGAAACGTGCCGTACCCAACCCGACCAGGGCGTTTGCACGAATCCCCGCGGGGGCATGCGTGCGCAATGCACGCCTGAACTGCATGATCGCACGGTGATAATTCCCCTCGTAGGCAGACAGCCATGCAGCCCGCCCCCATGCCCAGCCACTTGTCGGGTCGAGTTCAATCGCGCGCGAGACCAGCGCCACCGCATCGTCGAACTCGCCTGCCATGGTATGCACCGCTGACCTCGCGGTTAGTGCAAGAGGGTTTCCCTCGTCGAGGACCGCGGCACGGCGGTTGAGTTCGATCGCCGAGGCTCGGTCTCCGGCGGGCGACGACGAGTCGTTGTACATAACGAGTTGCGCATAAGCCCAGGCCGAGAGGGCCGTGATCAGGGCGTCATCAGGATCGCGCTCCATGCATGGGTAGAGCATCTCCAGCGCGCGCCGGGTCGCATCGGGCCGAGACCTGAAAACCAGCCCGAGCGCATGCATGGCCTGGCCATGGGCATCGCGATCAAGCGACGGCGTTTGGCCAGCACGCTCGATCTCGTGATCGATGATTCTCCCGACGAGATGCTGCCGAAGGCGCTCGACCTCGCGCCGGCTGACCGGTTTCCATGATCCCGACCGACCCCTAATGGCCTCGCTCCAAACCAGCTTCCCGGTCGCCCGCTCGACGAGTCTCAACGCGATCCGTAGATCGGACTCACCGGGCATGATCGAACCCAGCAAGAGATATCCCTCCTCATCTCCACCGTTCGATCTCCTGGGTAGGTCACGCGCGACGGAATCAAACTTCGTTTGGATCGAACCAATTTCGCAGAGCGACCCCGCAATATTCTCGGCAATGGCCTCGGCGACCGTTCCAAGATGCTGCTCTCTTGTCGGATAACCCGGAGGCCTCACGATCACGATGGGACGGGTACGCATGCGTCGCCTGGTGGACAGCCAAGCGCCACCTCCCTGTTGGGCGGTTCGTGATCGAGAATGTCGCAAGGTCTCAGACGGCGACTCGCCGAAAGCGTCGCGATACTGTTGGGCGAAGCGGCCGAAGTGACGGAATCCGCAACGCAGAGCCACTTCCGTCACGCTGATTCCAGTGGACGCTTCTGCGAGGAGGCACTCGCGTGCCTCCATCAGGCGCAGCCGGTGCAGATACCTGCCAGGCGAGACATCAAGGAACCTGCGGAATTGTTCGTTGAGCGTGCGCTCGGCTACACCGCAGTGCGCGGCGATCGTCGTGACCGTAAGATTTTCGCCGAACCTAGCACGCATCAAGTCCACAGCGGCCTTGACTGCCTGCGGCACGGGCGATTCCGACGACGTATCCCAGGGTGACAACGTGACCTCCGCTTGCCCGGGTGGCGCGACGCATGGACGGGCGTGAAAACCTGCCGAAATTGTCCCGTGCCGCCGAATAAGGATAGTAGAAGCGTCAGCTCTCACTTAAACCTCTTCAAGGCACGATCCCACTCTATGGATCGGTGACCTGATCGACACATCATGTCCAAAAGAGGGCAACATCATGCGCGACAAAACTCTGTTCCTGACCGCCGCATCGTTCCTGCTTGTGTTTGCCGCAAGCGCCGAGGCTCGAGACCCAACCTTCGACGAGGTCATGGCGATCCACAAGGTGCTGCAAGAGGATGGTTGCGATTACTCGTACCTGGGCATGGGCGAACGCGAACTCTATGTCACCGACGATGGGTTCGACGCTGTCGCCAAGTGCAAGGATGGCAAGGCCTACCAATATAAATTCGACAGCAGCTATCAGAAGAAAGCGAGAGATCCGAGGGGTTGATGGTCGACTGCCTCCGCTCTGCAGGTGCATGTATGACAGTGGACATTGAACGTACCACTGGTTATCAAGACAGGCTGGATATGGGATTTCCTTGACGACGCCCTAATGACCTCAGGTTCGAGGCGATCCTGAAGCCGATTTAATCAGGCTCTGTCGATCAAGAGTCTCAGCGTGTGCGACGCTGAAATGTCACTGAAGTGCGGTAACAGCACACATCGAGTAGGAGCAAGCGCCGCAAGTGGCTGTTAATCATGAGTTAATAGGCCTGTCAGGACCCTTTTGAAAATCCCCGTGTCGGCGGTTCGATTCCGTCCCTGGCCACCACCATTTCAAGATCTTCAAGCCGCGCTATCAAGCGTCAGCCACCTCAAATCACGTCATTCTCGGCTGTAAGTGTCGCCCATGGTGGCGCCTAGAAAAGTCAAGACGAAAACCTTTCGTCACGGGATGGTCATCGTCCAAACAGTGCTCAAAGCCACTTAAATACTCACAAGAGCCGAGCGCCGCGCTGGAATCGTTTGCGGGCAGATAAAGTGCCTTGCCTGCGTAAGCCCGAAGGCGTGGGTGCGCGCTGGATCTACGAAGCTGACGCCATCGTAGGCTGCCTGCGCGAGTGCTTCGCGGCCTGAGTCCGGAAGTGGCCGCATTGTCGAGACAGGCCGACCACCTTGCCATGCCGGCAGGTCTGCTAGAGTTTCCGGATAAGCAGCCGCCGCTTAACCGCTGCCGCGCTGCGTGCATCCACGGTTAACGCCGGCCACGCCCCGGCCCTGTCGGGGGCGTCCATCATCTCAAGGGAGTTCCCCGTGATCGAGGTACGCACCGGGAACAAGCTCACCAGCGCGTCTTCCGAAGCCGTCAGCCTCTACCAGGAAGCTGTCGACCTGATCCTGGGATCGGAGTCAGGCGCGGCCGAAACCCTCGACCACGCGCTTGCGTTGGACGGGGAGTTCGCCCTGGCCGCGGCCGCGCGCTACTACGTGGCCCAGGATGTCGGCGAGCCCGACGGGCACGTCCATAGTGAACGGGCGCAGCGGGCAGCGGCCAACGCGACCGCCTGGGAACGTGAACATGTCGATGTCCTCATCGGCCTGATCGACGCGCCCGTCGACACCCAGGCCAGGGCGGAGGCCTACGTCAGGACCACGCCCGCCGACCTGCTGGTCATCTCCCAGCTCACCGGGAACATGTTCTTCTACGGCGGGCCGACCAAGCTCGAGAGCGTCCTGGGGCTGTTCGAGTCCGTCGAGGCAGCGCTGGGTGAGGACTGGGCCTTTCTCGCACGGTTGGGGTTCGCCGCGAGCGAAGCTGGGCAGCGCGCGCGTGGCCGGGAACTCCTCGAACGAGCGCTCGAGATCCGGCCGCAATCTCTCTACACCATCCACGGCCTCGCGCACATGCTGCACGACGACGGCGCCGCCGAGGAGTCGGCCGGGCTGTTGCTGAATTGGCTCGAGACGCACGAGTCCAGCGCGCGCATGGGCCAGATGTATGGCCACGTGCAGTGGCACCTCGCTCTGTCCGAGTGGCAGATCGGCGACCGCGATGCTGCGATGCGACGCTACCTGGCCTATTGCGCACCTGGGACCACGACCTGCGGCCCCATCCTCACGCTCGCCGACTGTGGCGGCTTCCTGCTCAGGGAGTACCTGCACAGCGGGCAGACGCGGGCGCTGGACGACACTGTGCTCGCGCACGTCGAGCGGGTCTGGCCCATGCTCGGCCATCCGTTCATCGCGCTGCACGTGGCCGGGTTGTACGCCTCCGCGGGCGACCTGGCCGGCCTCGAGCGCTGTGCGTCGGCCCTCGCCAAGACACCCTCAGGGCCAAATCGCGATGTCTCACTCGCCCTGGTCTCCGCGCTCGGCGAACTCGTGGCAGGTGACGGTAAGCGCGCAAGCCAGACCCTCGCGACCCTTTCCCGTGGCGCGCGCATCGGGATCGGTGGCAGCAACGTCGAGCGCATCCTTGTCGACCTGGTCGAGACGAGGGCCGCGGCACTTTACTGAAGCGGACGGATATGCAGTTATTCAAGAGTTACTAGGATCCTCAGAACCCTATTTAAAATCCCCGTGTCGGCGGTTCGAATCCGTCCTTGGCCACCATCCTTTCTTCCTACGCACAGCTGCTTGATTCGCTCCGCTTACCGGGACACTGGTTGTGGTTATCTGCCTTGCGCTGCCGCCCGTTCGTGCAATTTTTCGATATCTCCCGCATCAGCACCCTCCTCCCGGGCAAACTGAAGCAGCGCCTCGTAATCGATAGCGTGCCGTTCAGCCACCATCACGGCCTGATCCCAGCATTGACGATCGCGCCAGTGCCAGTAGGCGGCCAGACGATCCATCACGCACAGTGTCGGGGTCACGATGCGTAACCGGCCCCACGGCGTCTCCAGCCTGGGTATTTCGTCCTGATCAACGACCCTGTGACCGAACACCAACGGAGCGGTGGGGAACTCCAGGAACAATTCCGTCCCCGGATGGGTGAAATGTCGCTTGTCGTTGGCCAAAGAAAACCCGAGCGGTGCCAACGCCTCGGCAAGACGCTCGCGCCGCTCTGCGGTCACGAAATCGAGATCCCGGGACTCGTAGAGGTTCTCGGTGTAGATGCTGACGGCTCCGCCTCCGGACAACGTCGCTTGGATGCCGTTGGCTTCCAGCGCCTGGCTCACCAGCGCGGCCAGTTCCATCGGGCTCGTCCCTGCATCGATCCCCACGGCTACACTGCCTTTCCGGTCCGTCTTGGTCGTACTCGCTCGCGAAAATACCGCTGCGTGATGTCACTGGAGAGCAGGCCCAGTTCCGCCTCGAGAAACTCACGCAGGTTCCTCACCGTCGGGTTGCGCGGATTCCACGTGAAAATCCGACTTCTACCCACCACCCGGCTGACAAGAATTCCCTCGTCCTCGAACCGGCGCAGCTGCCGCTGGATGGCGTGATGAGGCACGCCGAAGGCAGACGCGATCCTGCGCGCGTGCCCTTCGCCGTAGTTCTGCAGGAACAGCAACGCCCATGCCGCAGATCGGCTGCCGAAGAGCGACTCCAGTGACGAACTGATGATTGGGTTCGAAGAGATGGTAGCCATAGCGACATATTGCCACATTTTGTGGCCATATGGCTACTTATTGTAGCCATGTACCAGCTTCGAGAATCATGCACTGGCTAGAATGCCGTGAGCCCACGCCATGCGACAACGACTGTTGGTAAACCGTCCGTGCCGTCATTGGAAATGCAACTGAAGCACGCCGACAGCACACATTGGGTCTTGGCAAACTCCGCAAGTGGCTGTTAATTATGAGCTAGTTTGGCTTTCATGGCCCTTTTGAAAAGCTCTGTGTCGGCGGTTTGATTCCGTCCCTGGCCACCAAGATCTCTATTCGAAAGCCCGCAGCTGCGGGCTTCGTCGTTTCTGACAGTGCGACGCGCTGACGTCGAATCGACCCCCTTCCAGAATTTCGTGCACTTCGTCCCTGACCACATCGAACGCCCGCCACCTGACACCGGCGACTGGATTCCCTGGGCACTTCGAATGACTATCGCTGGACCTGGGCCATGCTCGGGCGCAGTTCCACGGCGAGGACCGGTTCCGCGATGCCCTTGAGCGAGTATGGCTCGCTCGGTCCGAAGGCAAACCCGGTGCGATCCTCGCACACCGCGACGACCTCGTCCGCGACCAGGACCGCGTCGGGTTCTGCCAGTGTGCAGAGGCGTGCCGCGGTCTGCACTGCGGTGCCGAACAGGTCGTTTTCCTCCTCGACCGGTTCACCGCAGCCGATGCCGATTCGCACGTGAAGCGGGTTGCCGGCATGCGCTTCGCGGTGATCCGCGAAGCCTTGCTGCATCGCCACCGCGCAGCGCAGCGCCTCCACCGCCGTCGTGAACGAGACCATGAAGCCGTCCCCGGTGTGCTTCACCTCCGTGCCCCCGTGGGCGCGGATCGAATTCCGCGCCACGGCGTTGTGAATGCGCAGGAGGTGCATCGCCTGGTCCTCGCCGAGGCGACTGGTCATCGCCGTCGAATCCTTGAGATCGGTGAACATGATCACGCGGAAAGCGCTGTCGACTTCGGCCTCCCCCTCGTCCCCATCACCCGCGTGCGGATCGGCAATCCTGCCGAGGAAGAGCTCGACCGTGGCCGGATCGACGGGGATCACTTCGTGTGGAAGGTCGCCATGCGCGTGGGAATGGACCTTCTGGACCGTCGCCTCGTCCGGCGCGTCGACCAGGCAAAAGGTGGTATGGCGTTCCTCGTCGAACCAATAGGTCAGGAAGCGCACACCGTAGTCGTCCTGGATTTCGAGGTCCCTCTCGTGGGCCAGGGCGATCGCGAGTCGGGTCGCGTCCTTCGTGTAGTGACGATCCATGAAGATCGGCATGCGGCCTCCATGTGGGCGGCTGGAATCGGTGACATCCGCCGGAAAATCTGGGATGTGGGCTTCAGATTAGATCAGCGTGGGAAGGAGTGCACCTCACAGCCAAATCAACGGGGCAAACAGAGGCCTTGCAATGGCCACTCGGTTTCCCCCGACTGACCGCCGCGTCGGCATCTCAAGAAGGTTCGAGTCGTGCGACCCAGTAACGATCCAGGACGGCATACTGCCCCCCGCCGTTCATGACAGCCTGTGCCATGGGACTGATATGCTCCGTCGACCACTCCAATCACGGAGCAAGTCGTGGAGTTCCTCTCCAATCCCTATCGCGGCCGCGGCCTGACACCAGGCCCGGAGCTCGCCGAGGGTCGCATGGTCCGCGATCCGTCCGAGGCCATCGCCCTGTTCAACCGCTGCCCGGCGGCGGCCACAAGCCCGCTGCTGGAGATGTCCGAACTCGCCGACGAGTTCGGCGTCGGCGCGCTGTACCTCAAGGACG
Source organism: Gammaproteobacteria bacterium (assembly GCA_009937385.1). Classification (GTDB taxonomy): domain Bacteria; phylum Pseudomonadota; class Gammaproteobacteria; order QNFN01; family QNFN01; genus QNFN01. The sequence goes on from JAACFL010000077.1 coordinate 7,708, forward strand.
AGCGCCAGCGCATGGGGTTGGGGAGCTTCAAGGCGCTGGGTGCCACCCATGCCATCGCCCGCGAGGCCGCGCTGCGCAGCGACACGCCCAGCATGACAGCCTCCTGCGAGGCCATGACCGATGTGCTCGACGACACCGTCTACGCCTGCGCGAGCGCCGGTAACCACGGCCTCTCGGTCGCCGTCGGTGCGGCGCACTTCGGTGCCCGCGCGATGATCTACCTGGCCGAGTCGGTCCCGGAAGCCTTCGCCGAGCGCCTGCGCGCGCGTGGCGCGACGGTGGTCCGCAGCGGCGACGACTACGAGGCGAGCATGGCCGCGGCGGCCTCCGATGCCGAGGCCAACGGCTGGACACTGCTCAGCGATTCCTCCTGGCCCGGCTACGTGGAGCCGCCCCGCCGGGTCATGGAGGGCTACCTGATCATGGGCGCCGAGATCGTGGAGGCCATGGCCGAGCCTCCGAGCCACGTCTTCCTGCAGGCCGGGGTGGGCGGACTCGCCGCGGCGATGACCGCGCTGTTCCGCGACGCCTGGGGCGACGCACCGATCGTCGTCGTCGTCGAACCGAGCGCGGCTCCCGCCCTGCTCGAGAGCATCCGCGCCGGCCGACCCGTCGTCACCTCCGGCCCGGTCTCGACCATGGGGCGACTCGACTGCAAGGAACCCTCCCACCTGGCGCTGGCCGAGCTGGCGACCGGGGCCGACTTCTTCGTCACCATCGGCGAAGGGCCGTGCGCGGAGACGGTGGCGCTGCTCGCGCGCCACGGCCTCGATACCACGCCGTCGGGCGCTTCCGGCGTCGCCTGCCTGCATCACGCCGACGAGCTGCGGTCGCAACTCGGCCTCGCCAGCGGCAGCCGCGTGCTCGCCATCCTCTCGGAGGGTCCGGAGCAAGGCGCGTGACCAGGGCGTGGCCGCAAGCGGTCTGGTCCACCTCGTGACGGGCCTCGCGAACAGGGAACCGCCGCGCGGTTTCAGCGATGCCGAGTACGAGTCCCGGGTCACCCGCGCCCAGGAACTCATGGCGGCGCGCGACATCGACGTCCTGCTGCTGACCACCGAGCCGGAGGTGCGCTACTTCAGCGGCTTCCTGACCCAGTTCTGGCAGAGCCCGACCCGGCCCTGGTTCCTGCTGGTACCCGCGTCCGGCAAGCCGGTCGCCGTGATCCCCGAGATCGGCGCGCCGCTGATGGCGCGCACCTGGATCGACGACGTGCGCAGCTGGCCAGCACCCAGGCCGGACGACGACGGCGTGAGCCTGCTCGCCGAAACGGTTGCCGAGCTGGGCGCGGCCAGCGGTCGCGTCGGCGTCCTGATGGGCCCGGAGACCCTGCTGCGCATGCCGCTCGCGGACTACGCCCGCCTGCAAGGGGCCGTGCCGCACGCCACCTTCTGCGATGCGACCGACGTCCTGCGCACGCTGCGCATGGTCAAGTCCGAGGCCGAGATCGCCAAGATCGCGCACGTCTGCGGACTCGCCTCGGACGCCTTCGAGGCGCTCGGCACGAGGGTCGAGGTGGGCCAGTCCCTGCGCGAGGTGTTCCGCACGTTCCGCATCGCGCTGCTCGAGGCCGGCGCCGACGACGTCCCCTACCTCGTCGGCGCGTCGGCCCGGGGCGGCTACGCCGACGTCATCTCGCCACCCGGCGATAACCCGCTCGAACCCGGAGACGTGCTGATGCTCGATACCGGGGCGCTCCACGACGGCTACCACTGCGACTTCGATCGAAACTTCGCCATCGGCCAGGCCGACGATGACGCCCGCAGGGCCTACGCAACCCTCTACGCGGCGACCGACGCGGGCCTCGCGGCGTGCCGGCCCGGCGCGACCTGCGCCGACCTGTACCACGCCATGCGTGACACCATCGCCAAAAACGGCTACCCGGTCGGCAACGTCGGTCGCCTGGGCCACGGGCTCGGCATGCAGCTCACCGAATGGCCGTCGAATACCGCGAGCGACACCACCGAACTGGTGGCCGGCATGGTGCTGACCCTGGAACCGGGGCTCGAGATCGCCCCCGGGCGGGGCATGGTGCACGAGGAGAACCTGGTGGTGCGCGAGGATGGGCCGCAGCTGCTCAGCCGCCGCGCCCCACCCGAGTTGCCGGTCGTGGCCGGGCAAGGCTGATGCAGCTGCCCTACGCAACGGACCAGGGCACCGGCGCACGGGCGCGCTTCGGCCTGATCGTGCTGCAGGTCGACGAGACCATCGAACAGGAGTTTCCACGGCTGGTCGGGTCCGACGGCATCGCGGTCCACTTCAGCCGCGTTCCGAGCGGCCGGGAGGTCACAGGCGCCACGCTCGCGGCGATGGAGGCCGAGATCCCTGGCGCCGCCGCGCTGCTGCCGCCCGGCGCACCGTTCGCCGCGATCGGCTATGCATGCACCTCCGGCGCGACCGTCATCGGTCCGGAAAACGTCGTGCGCGCCGTGCGCGGGGCGCGACCGGGTGATGGGCCGGAGGCGTTCACCACGACCCCGGTCACCGACCC
>JAACFL010000078.1 GCA_009937385.1 Gammaproteobacteria bacterium
TCTTCGGAGAGCTCACTGGCCTCGGACTCGACCATCAGCACCGCCTTGCTGGTGCCGGCGACGACCAGGTCGAGCTGCGACTCGGCGCGCTGCTCGTAGCCCGGGTTGAGGACGTAGTCACCGTCCACGTAGCCCACGCGCGCGGCACCGATCGGGCCCTGGAATGGCATTCCGGAGAGCGCCAGCGCCGCCGAGGCGCCGAGCAGGGCCGGGATGTCCGGATCCATGTTCGGATCGACCGACATCACGGTGGCGATCACCTGGACCTCGTTGCGGAACCCCTTGGGGAACAGCGGGCGGATCGGCCGGTCGATCAGGCGCGAGGTCAGGGTCTCCTTCTCGGTCGGACGCCCCTCGCGCTTGAAGAAGCCACCGGGGATCTTGCCGCCGGCGTAAGTCCGCTCCTGGTAGTTGACCGTCAGCGGAAAGAAGTCACGGTTGGGATCGGCATCGCTGCGGCCGACCGCGGTGACCAGGACGGCGGTGTCGTCCATGCGCACCATGACCGCACCGGTCGCCTGGCGGGCGATCTCTCCGGTCTCGAGGGTGACGGTGTGGTTGCCGTAACGAAAACTCTTGCTGATTGCTGCCATGTTGTTCTACTCCCGGGGCGGTCTAGCGACGCAGCCCGAGACGGGCGATCAGCTGGCGGTAGCGCTCGAGGTCGTTGCGCTTCACGTAGTCGAGCAGCTTGCGGCGCTGGTTGACCATGCGCAGCAGGCCACGGCGCGAATGGTGGTCGCCCTTGTGGCTCGAAAAATGGCTCGAAAGCCCCTCGATCCGACGGGTCAGTAGGGCCACCTGGACCTCGGGGGAACCGGTGTCGCCCGTGCCACGTGCGAAATCATTGACCACCTGGGACTTCTCTTCGGCAGAAAGTGCCATCGACTGCTCCTGAAACGCTTGCTTAACCGTTGACGTGAATTGCGTATTTTACTCTGACGCGGGCAGGGCTCACAAGGCATTTCGCAACCTTGCGACGGCTGACGACAGCCGCTGCAGGATTGGAGGTCAGCCTCCGCCGGCCGTGTCGAACAGGCGCCGCGGCGCGACCCGGCCGTCGTCCTGGATCTGGCCGACGCCGATGAACGTGCCGTTATCTCCGAACAGGCAGAGCCAGCCGCTGGTCGGCGCCTTGGGCACCATCACCGCCTGCCCCTGGCGCAGGTAGAAGGCGGTATCCGCCGACAAGCGCAGCTGCGGCCAGTGCGCCAGTGCCGAGACGATCGGCAGCAGGTGCTCATCGAGCGCTTCGTGCCCCTGTTCTTCGGCCTGGTCGCGCAGCGCATCGAGGGTGTGCAGGCCGTCCTCGCTGTAAGGCCCCACACCGGTGCGGCGCAGCGCGATGACGTGGGCACCACATCCCAGCCCGGCACCAATCTCCTCGGCCAGGGTGCGCACGTAGGTGCCCTTGGAACAGTGCACGTCGAGTTCGAGCTCGTCAGCGGCGATGATCCGGGCGTCGAGTGTGTGAATGGTGATACGGCGTGGCGCGCGCTCGACTTCGATGCCCTCGCGGGCCAGTTGATAGAGGCGCTGACCCTTGTGACGCAACGCCGAGTACATCGGTGGCACCTGGTCGATCTCGCCGCGCAGGCCCACGAGCACACTCTCGAGGCGCGCCGCGTCGAACGGTTCCACGTCGCGGGTCTCGAGCTCCTCGCCGTCGGCGTCGCCGGTGGTCGTCGTGACACCGAGGCGCACGCGGACGAGGTAGTGCTTGTCGGCGTCGAGCAGGTAGGCCGAGACCTTGGTCGCCTCACCGAGACAGATCGGCAGCAGGCCACTGGCGAGCGGATCCAGGCTGCCGGTGTGTCCCGCCTTGCGCGCGCGGTAGAGTCGCTTGACCACCTGCAGGGCGGCGTTCGAAGTCATGCCGATCGGTTTGTCGAGCAGCAGGATGCCGTTCACCGGGCGACCTTGGGAGCGTCTGCGGGCCATCGGGGGAGTGCCTCGAAAGTGGTCCGGAGCTCAGGTGCCGGATTCGTCGTCGCCGTGCGCCCCACCGGCGACGGCATTATCGATCAGCGCGGTCAGGCGCCGACCATGCTCGACCGAGCGGTCGTAGGCGAACTGCAATTCGGGGGTCACGCGCAGCTTGACCTCGCGGCCCAGCTCGCGGCGCAGGAATCCCGCGGCGCGCTGCAACGCGGCCTCGCTGGCACGCTGCGCCACCTCGTCGTCGGCCAGCGCGGTGAAGAAGACGCGTGCGTGGGCCAGATCCTGGCTCACCTCGACCGCGGTCAGCGTGACCATGCCGACCCCCGGATCCTTCACCTCGTCGTGGATCAGCCGCGCCAGTGTGCGGCGGATCTGCTCGCCTACCCGGCGGCTGCGGCTGAATTCCCTGGGCATCGATGGCGTTCCCGGTCGTGGATCAGGCTGGGCGCGCTGCGGCGCCGCCTCACAGCTCGCGCTGCACCTTGATCTGCTCGTAGACCTCGATCTGGTCGCCGACCTTGACGTCGTTGTAATTCTTCACGCCGATGCCGCACTCGGTCCCGGCGCGCACCTCGTTGACGTCGTCCTTGAAACGACGCAGCGATTCGAGCTCGCCCTCGTAGATCACCACGTTGTCGCGCAGCACGCGGATCGGGTTGGAACGCTTGACCACGCCCTCCATGACCAGGCAGCCGGCAATCGCGCCCAGCTTGGGTGAGCGGAACACGTCGCGCACTTCGGCCAGGCCGACGATCTCCTCGCGCATCTCCGGAGCGAGCATGCCCGACAGCGCCTTCTTGACCTCGTCGATGGCGTCGTAGATGACGCTGTAGTAGTGCAGGTCGACTTCGTTCTCGGCGACCAGGCGACGTGCCGAGGCATCGGCGCGCACGTTGAAGCCGATCATGACCGCCTGTGACGCCGCGGCAAGATTGACGTCCGACTCGGTGATGCCACCTACGCCGGACGCGATCACATTGACGCGGACCTCTTCGTTGGAGAGCTTGACCAGCGCATCGCGCAGCGCCTCGACGCTGCCCTGCACGTCGGCCTTGATCACCAGGTTGAGCGTCTGGGTCTCGCCAGACGACATCTGCGAGAACATGTCCTCGAGCTTGGACGCCTGCTGCTTGGCAAGGCGCACCTCGCGGAGCTTGTTCTGCCGGTAGGAGGCGATCTCGCGCACCTTGCGCTCATCGGCGTGCGCCAGCACCTCGTCACCGGCGTTCGGCGCACCCGACAGGCCGAGCACCTCGGCCGGCATCGACGGCCCGACCTGGTCGACGGCCTTGCCGTTCTCGTCGAACAGCGCGCGCACGCGGCCGAATTCCGAGCCGCACAGCACCACGTCACCCTTACGCAGCGTACCGCTCTTGACCAGCACCGTGGCCACCGGGCCGCGCCCCTTCTCGAGGCGCGACTCCAGCACCACACCGCGCGCCGTGTCCTCGACCGGCGCGCTGAGTTCCATCAGTTCGGCCTGCAGCAGGATTGCCTCGAGCAGCGCGTCGATGCCCTCCCCGCTCTTGGCCGAGACGTTGATGAACTGGTATTCACCGCCCCAGTCCTCGGGAATGACCTCGTACTTGGTCAGCTCGTTCTTGACCCGGTCCGGATCGGCTTCGGGCTTGTCGATCTTGTTGACCGCCACCACCAGCGGCACCGAGCCGGCCTTGGCATGCTGGATCGACTCGATGGTCTGTGGCATGACGCCGTCGTCTGCCGCCACCACCAGCACGACGATGTCGGTCACCTCGGAGCCGCGCGCCCGCATCGCGGTAAACGCCTCGTGGCCCGGGGTGTCGAGGAAGGTGATGGTGCCCTTGTCGGTATCTACGTGGTAGGCGCCGATGTGCTGGGTGATACCGCCCGCCTCACCATCGGCGACCTTGGTCGCGCGGATGTGGTCGAGCAACGAAGTTTTGCCGTGGTCGACGTGGCCCATGATGGTCACCACCGGCGGGCGACGCTCGGTGGCCGCTTCGCTCTCGGTGTCGAGCTTGAGGCTCTCCTCGATGGCGGATTCGGTCACCAGCTTGGGCTTGTGGCCCATCTCCTCGACCACCAGCACCGCGGTGTCCTGGTCGATGACCTGGTTGATGGTCGCCATCACGCCCATCTGCATCATCGCCTTGATCACCTCGGCGGCCTTGACCGCCATGCGCTGCGCGAGATCGGCGACGCTGATGGTCTCCGGAATCGTCACCTCGCGCACCACCGGTGCGGTCGGCATCGTGAAGCCGTGTTCGCTGGTCGCCGCTTCACGTGCCGCCCGGCCACGCACGCGTGGCGCCTTCTTGCGCCGCCCGCTCTTCTCGCTGGCGACGTGCAGTTCCGTACGTCCGTAGCGGCTCGAGCGCTTGTCCTTGTCGCGACCCCGCTCCGCCTTGCCCTTCTCGGCCGGCTTGGCGCGCGTCGGCGTGGCCTTGGCGCGAGCTGCCTCCTCGGCCTGGCGCCGCGCAAGCTCCTCGGCCTGGCGCTTCACCTCCTCTTCCTCGGTCCGCTTGCGCTCGGCCTCCTCGGCCAGGCGTTTGGCTTCTTCTTCTTCGGCGCGGCGCTTCTCTTCCTCCACGCCACGGCGCTTGGCCAGCTCGTCGCGGACGCGCTGCTCTTCGGTGGCCTTGTCCGCCTGCAGCTCGGCGAGCTTGCGCCGTGCCTCGTCGGCCTCGGCCTGATCGGACTCGGTCTCCTCGGCCGTGCGCTTGACATAGGTACGGCTCTTGCGCACCTCCACGCTGACCGTCTTGCTGCGAGTCTGGCCGCCGGGCAGGCTCTGGCGCTGGCGCAACTCGCTGACCGACTTGCGCTTCAGTGTCACCTTGCGCGGCGTGCTCGTCGGGTCGGCGGCCTTCTCCTTGCCGTGAGCCGCGCGCAGGAACTGCAGCAGCGTCACCTTCTCCTGGTCGTTGACCGCCGCGTCTGGACCGTCTTTCGCGAGACCGGCCTCGGCGAACTGGGTCAGCAGGCGGTCGACCGGGATGCCGACCACTTCAGCGAGCTGTTTGACTGTCGAATCGGACATGCCTGTCTCTCCCGGGCCTGCTTCAGGCCTCGGCCTCGTTCTCGTTCTCGAACCACGGCGCGCGCGCCGTCATGATCAGTTCCCCGGCGCGCGCCTCGTCCATGCCATCGATCTCCATCAGGGTATCGACGTCCTGCTCGGCGAGATCTTCCATGGTGACGATGCCGCGGCTGGCGAGCTCGAAGGCGAGCTTGCGCTCCATGCCGTCCATCTCCACCAGGTCCGCAGCCGGCTCGACGCCGTCGAGCTTCTCCTCCTTGGCGATCGCCTGCATCAGCAGCACGTCGCGCGCACGGTTGCGCAGCTCCTGGACGATCTGCTCCTCGAACTCCTCGATTTCGAGCAGCTCCTCGTCGGGCACGAAGGCGATCTCGTCGACGGTGCTGTAGCCCTCCTGGACCAGGATCGCGGCGACCTCCTCGTCGACGTCGAGCTGCTCCATGAAGACCGCTTGCGCCTTGGCCGACTCGGCCTCGCTCTTGGCCTCGGCCTCCTCGATGGTCATGACGTTGAGTTCCCAGCCGGTCAGCTGCGAGGCGAGCCGGATGTTCTGCCCACCGCGGCCGATCGCCTGCGACAGCTGCTCCTCGTCGACCGCGAGGTCCATGCTGTGGCTCTCCTCGTCGACCACGATCGACACGACGTCGGCGGGCTGCATGGCGTTGACCACCAGCTGAGCCGGGTTGTCGCTCCACGGGATGATGTCGACGCGCTCGCCGGCGAGTTCATTGGAGACCGCCTGCACGCGCGAGCCGCGCATGCCGACGCAGGCGCCGACCGGATCGATACGCGGTTCATTGGAGCGCACCGCGATCTTGGCGCGCGATCCCGGATCGCGGGCCGCACCCAGAATATCGATCAACCCCTCGCCGATCTCCGGCACCTCGAGGGTGAACAGCTCGATCAGCAGCTCGGGCGCGGTGCGGGTGACGAACAGCTGCGGCCCGCGCGGCTCGGAGCGCACCTCGCGCAGGTAGCCGCGAATGCGGTCGCCGCCACGCACCGCCTCGCGCGGGATCATCTCCTCGCGGTAGATCACCGCCTCGGCATTGCCGCCGAGGTCGATGTAGACGTTGCCGCGTTCGACGCGCTTGACGATGCCACCGACCAGTTCACCCTCGCGACCGGTGTACTGTTCGACGATCTGTGCGCGCTCGGCCTCGCGCACCTTCTGCACGATCACCTGCTTCGCGGCCTGGGCGGCGATACGTCCGAACTCGACCGACTCCATCGGCTCCTCGATGAAGTCGCCCGGCTGCAGCTCGGGATTCTGCTCGCGCGCGTCGTCCAGCCAGACCTGGTGCTCGGGATGGAACTCGAATTCTTCCGGTTCATTGTCCTCGTCGAACTCGACTTCGGGCGAGATCACCTCCCAGCGGCGGAAGGTGGAATAGTCGCCCGTGACGCGGTCGATGGCCACGCGCACGTCGATGTCACCACCGTGCTTCTTGCGCGTGGCGGATGCCAGCGCCAGCTCGATGGCCTCGAAAATGATCGGCTTCTCGACGCCCTTCTCATGCGAGACGGCGTCGACGACCATCAGGATTTCTTTGCTCATTCCCCGGACTCTCCAGCATGTCCCCGGTCGGACCGGGGGTCTCCTACCAGGCGCGCCTGGTCGATCTCGTCATAGGCGATACGTAGCGCCTCGCCTTCCACTTCGAGTAGCACCTCGTCGCCTTCGACACCACGTAGCAGCGCGGTGTAGCGGGCGCGTCCGGCGCGCGGCGCACGCAGCCTGAGCTTCGCACGCTGGCCCGCGAATCGGGCGAAGTCTTCGCACCGGAACAGCGGTCGGTCGATGCCAGGCGAGGAGACTTCCAGTGTGTACTCCCCGCTGATCGGGTCCTCGACGTCGAGCATGCCACTCACCTGATGGCTGACCCGCTCGCAATCGTCGACCGTCACGCCGCCGGCCTGGTCGATGTAGATGCGTAACAGTTCGCCTCCACCCTGACTCAGCAACTCGATGCCGACCGCCTCGTAGCCGAGACCGGTGATGATCGGCTCGATCAGCTCCCGCAGTTTGGCCGGCGCCTGGCGCATCTACGCTCCACGCAAACAAATAAAGGGCCCACGGCCCTTCCTCGACAGCCCGTCACGATCCTGTTCGCGACCCGGCACTAACAAAAAGCCCCGTCGAAACGGGGCTTTTCTCGATCCACCGTGATGTGTGGTAGCGGGGCCAGGATTTGAACCTGGGACCTTCGGGTTATGAGCCCGACGAGCTACCGGACTGCTCCACCCCGCAACAACGGAAGCGAATTGTACCCACGCCCCCTGCCGAACACAACAGGAACCTCGGGGTGTTTTTTATTCAGGTCAGGGCGCCGATGCAGAGCGCCATCAAACCGCCCGGGAACAGGCCGAGCAGCAGCACCGCGAGGCCGTTCACCGACAGCGCCAGGCGTAGATCCGGGGCGGCGGTGAGCGGATTGCGATCCTCGACCTCGTCGAAGTACATCAGCTTGATGATGCGCAGGTAGTAGAAGGCGCCGACCACCGAGAACAGCACCGCGACGATCGCCAGCCAGACCATGTCGACCTGGACCACCGCCTGCAGCACCGCGAGCTTGGCGTAGAAGCCCACGGTCGGCGGCACACCCGCCATCGAGAAGATCAGCAGCAGCATCATGAACGCGAACCAGGGACTGCGCTCGTTGAGGCCACGGAAGTCATCGAGGTTGTCGGCCTCGAAGCCTTCGCGCGTGAGCAGCAGGATCATGCCGAAGCCACCGAGTGCCATCAGCGCGTAGGTGATGGCGTAGAACATCGCCCCGGCATAGCCATCGGCGGTGCCCGACAGGATACCGAGCAGGATGAAACCGACGTGGGAGATGGTCGAGTAGGCGAACATGCGCTTGAGGTTGGTCTGGGCGATGGCCACCACGTTGCCCAGCGCGAGCGACAGCACGGCAAGCACCACCAGCATCTGCTGCCAGTCGGCATGCAGCGGAGCCAGCCCCTCGGCGAGCACGCGCATGGTCAGCGCGAATGCGGCGATCTTCGGTGCGGTGCCGATGTAGACGGTCACCGCGGTCGGCGCGCCATGGTAGACGTCGGGCAGGTACATGTGGAACGGCACCGCACCGAGCTTGAACGCCAGGCCGGCGACGATGAACGCGATGCCGAACACCAGCACCGGGTCACCACGATCGCTGTCGGCCAGGCGCTCGGCGAGCAGCGCCAGGTCGAGGGTTCCGGTGACGCCATAGAGCATCGACATGCCGTACAGCAGCAGGCCGGAGGCCAGCGCACCGAGCACAAAGTACTTCATGGCCGCCTCGGTGGCCTGCAGCGAATCGCGGTCGTAGGCGACCATCGCGTAGAGCGCCAGCGACAGCAGCTCCAGGCCGAGGTAGACGGTCAGCAGGCTGTGCGCAGAGACCATGACCATCATGCCGAGCACGCCAAACAACCCCGTGACGTGGAACTCGCCGGTGAACAGCTTGCGCGCACGCAGGTAGTCCCGCGAGTAGAGGAACACGCCGGCAGCCATCAGGTAGATGAAGGCCTTGAGCAGGTCGCCCATGGTGTCGCGGATGAAGCTGCCCGAGAAGGTCACCTGCGGCTCGACCGGCATGCCGCCGAGTGTGGCCAGCGCCGCGATCACCAGCGTCAGCTGGGTGAGCAGGTAGGTCAAGCCACGCCGCTCCTCGGCGATGTAGAGGTCGATCACGAGGATGGCGCAGGCCATCGTCATGACGATGATCTCTGGAAGTGCCGGGGCGAATGCGGGAATCTGGAAACTCATCTTGGGTTCCTGTAGGCGAAGCGTGCCCTTACAGCTTCGACTGGATGACGTGCTGGATCAGGTTGTCGATGCTGGCATGCATGACGTCGACCAGCGGCGCCGGCCACAGCCCGAGGGCGAGTACCGCCACGGCAAGCACGCCGAGGATCACCGTCTCGCGGGCGTTGATGTCCTTGAGCGTACCCACGGCCTCATGACGCACCTCGCCAAACACCACGCGCTTGATCAGCCACAGCGTGTAGGCGGCACCCAGGATCAGGGTCAGTGCGGCCAGGAAGGCGTACCAGATGTTGGCCTTGAAGCTCGACAGGATGACCATGAACTCGCCCACGAAACCCGAGGTCCCGGGCAGGCCTGCATTGGCCATCGCGAACAGCACCATGAAGCCGGCGAACAGCGGCATGGTGTGCACGACGCCACCGTAGTCGGCGATCTGGCGGCTGTGCAGGCGGTCGTACATCACGCCGACGCAGAGGAACAGCGCGCCCGAGATGAACCCGTGCGAGACCATCTGCACCATGCCACCCTCGATGCCGAGCTGGGCGCCCTGGGTCGAGCCGGTGTTCTCGAGGATGCCGAACACGACGAAAAAGCCCAGGGTCACGAAGCCCATGTGCGCGATCGACGAGTAGGCGATCAGCTTCTTCATGTCCTGCTGCACCAGCGCCACCAGACCGATGTAGACCACCGCGACCAGCGACAGCGTGATGACCAGCCAGTCGAGGCTGTGGCTCGCGTCGGGCGTGATCGGCAGGCTGAAACGCAGGAAGCCGTAGCCACCGAGCTTGAGCAGGATCGCCGCCAGGATCACCGACCCGCCGGTAGGCGCCTCGACGTGGGCGTCCGGCAGCCAGGTGTGCACCGGCCACATCGGCACCTTGACCCCGAAGGCGATCAGGAAGGCGAGGAAGATCAGCACTTGCGCACCCATGGTCAGCGGCAGGGTGTGGAAGTCGAGAATCGAGAAGCTGCCCGACTCGAGGTACATGTAGATCAGCGCGATCAGCATGAACACCGAGCCGAAGAAGGTGTAGAGGAAGAACTTGATGGTCGCGTAGACGCGTCGCGGGCCGCCCCAGATGCCGATGATCAGGAACATCGGGATCAGCATCGCCTCCCAGAAGACGTAGAACAGGATCGCGTCGAGCGCCGAGAAGACGCCGATCATCAGCCCTTCCATGATCAGGAACGCACCCATGTACTGTGCGACGCGCTTCTGGATCACCTCCCAGCCGGCCAGCACCACCAGCACCGTGGTGAAGGTGGTCAGCAGGATCAGCGGCATCGAGATGCCGTCGACGCCGAGGAAGTACTCGACATTGATGCGTTCGATCCACCCCGTGCGCTCGACGAACTGCATCGCCGCGGTCCCGGTGTCGAAGCTGGAGAACAGCGGCAGGCTGGCGAGGAA
>JAACFL010000079.1 GCA_009937385.1 Gammaproteobacteria bacterium
ATCGCGATCAACGTTCAGCACACCAAGCCGCCGAAGATCAATCACGACCTCGTGGCCAACGTCTGCGAACGCCCGTCGGTGGTCGCGCGCTGCCCGGTCGCGGCGATCCGCCCGGCGATGGTCAACGGCAAGCCGTCACTCGAGGTCGACGAGAAGAAGTGCATGTGCTGCGGCGCGTGCTTCCCGCCCTGCCCGCCGATGCAGATCAACGATGCCGAGTACACCAAGATCGCGATCTGGGTTGGTGGCAAGAACTCGAACGCGCGCTCCAAGCCGACCTTCCACAAGCTGGTCGCCTCGGGCCTGCCGAACAATCCACCGCGCTGGCCGGAGGTCGCCGACGTGGTCAAGCGTATCCTGAACGCCTACAAGACCGACGCACGCGACTACGAGCGCGTCAACGAGTGGATCGACCGGATCGGCTGGAAACGCTTCTTCGAGGTCACCGAGCTGCCGTTCACCAAGTACCACATCGACAACTGGCGTGGCGCGCGTAACAGCCTGAACGCGTCGGCGCACATCCACTTCTGACCTGCACAGACGGGAGCCAGGGATGAAATTCGGCATCATGGTCAACGAGGGGCCCTACACCCATCAGGCGTCGGACTCCGCGTACTTCTTTACCAAGGCCGCGCTGGACAAGGGGCACGAGATCTTCCGCGTGTTCTTCTACCACGACGGCGTGCAGAACGGCACCGACTTCACCACCCCGCCGCAGGACGACCGCAACGTCGTCAAGCGCTGGAGCGAGCTCGCGCAGGAGCACGATCTCGACCTGGTGCTGTGCGTGGCCGCCGCGCAGCGTCGCGGCCTGGTGGACGAGGATGAGCAGAAACGCCACGGCAAGGACGGCCACAACGTCGCGCCGGGATTCCGCATCTCCGGACTTGGCCAGCTGATCGAGGCCGGGATCCAGGCCGATCGCCTCGTCGTCTTCGGCGACTGACGCAAGGAGAGAACAATGTCGGAAGCCGGAGCCACAAAGAAATTCCTCTACATCAACCGCAAGGCGCCCTACGGCACGATCTACGCCTGGGAGTCGCTCGAGGTGGTGCTGATCGGTGCCGCGTTCGAGCAGGATGTCAGCCTGCTGTTCATGGACGACGGCGTCTACCAGCTGATCAAGGGGATGGACACCAAGGGCATTGGCATGAAGAACTTCAGCGCCACCTACAGTGCCCTGGGTGACTATGACGTCAACAAGATCTACGTCGACAAGGACGCGCTCGCCGAGCGTGGGCTGACCCTCGAGGACCTCCAGCACCTGGTGTGGGAGGACGAGAACGAGGACTGGGCCGAGAAGGACTCGATCCGCCTGGTCAGCCGCGACGAGATCGCCGGCCTGCTCGAGGAGCAGGACGTGATCTTCAACTTCTGAGGGGGACACGAGAAATGCTGCACATCGTCAACAAGTCCCCGTTCACCACCACCAGCCTTGAGAGCTGCCTGCGCGTGTCCAAGCCGGGCGCGACCATCCTGCTGATCGAGGATGGCGTCTACGGCGCCCTGGACGGCAGCCGGGTCAGCGATGCGGTGCGTGCGGCGCTGGCCGACCGCACCGTCTGCGTGCTCGGCGTCGACGCCGCCGCACGCGGTGTCGAAGGCAAGGTGCTTGACGGCATCGACGTGGTGGATTACGACGGTTTCGTCGACCTGGTGGCCGCCAACGACGGCGTCCAGTCCTGGCTCTGAATCAAATCTGCGAAACCCGCAGCGAGGAGACGTAAGCATGAGCATTGAAGTCAACGGCAAGAGCATCGAGACCGACGAGGAAGGCTACATCCTCAACCTGTCCGACTGGGACGAAGATATCGCCAACGAACTCGCCAAGGAAGAGGGCATCGACATGTCCGAGAACCACTGGGAAGTGGTCAACTTCCTGCGCGAGTACTACGACGAGTACCAGATCGCCCCGGCGGTTCGCGTCCTGACCAAGGCCATCGGCAAGAAGCTCGGGGCGGAGAAAGGCAACAGCAAGTACCTCTACGAGCTGTTCCCGTACGGCCCGGCCAAGCAGGCGTGCAAGATCGCCGGCCTGCCGAAGCCGACCGGCTGCATCTGAGGCATCCGCGGAGGACGGGGACGCCCGCGTCCCCTACCCCCTTGCCCTGACGGGAGGCCTACGCATGTCGGTGACCAGCATCCTCTTCGCGCTCGCGTTCTACCTCGCGACGGCGGTGCTGGTCTTCGGCCTCCTGCACCGCATCGTCGACTACGCGCGCACCCCGGCACCGCTGAAGATCCCGACCACGCCCGCCCCGACCACCCGCTCCGGCGTGGTCGTACGCATGGCCGAGGAGGTGCTGCTGTTCCGTAGCCTGTTCCGCGCCAACAAGTGGATCTGGCTGTTCGGTTTCGCCTTCCACGTCGCCCTGGCCGTGGTCCTGGCACGTCACCTGCGCTACTTCACCGAGCCGGTCTGGCTGCCGGTGCAGCTGATCCAACCCTTCGGCATCTACGCTGGGCTGGTGATGGTCGGCGCGCTGGCGATGCTCTGGCTGCGGCGCTTCGCCGTCTCGCGGGTGCGCTACATCAGCGCCCCGTCCGATCACCTCTGGCTGCTGCTGCTGATCCTGATCGGCGCGAGCGGCCTGGCGATGAAGTTCGTCGCGCACACCGACATCGTCGCGGTCAAGGCCTTCTTCCTGGGCCTGCTGGTCTTCGACTGGCAGCCGCTGCCGACCGACCCACTGCTGCTGCTGCACCTGACCCTGGTGCTGGCGCTGATGATCGGCTTCCCGTTCAGCAAGCTGCTGCATGCCCCCGGGGTGTTCTTCAGTCCGTCCCGCAACCAGGCCGATGACCCACGCGAGCGCCGTCACCTGGCGCCGTGGGCCGCCGAGCTCGAGAACCGCTGAGGACGCCATGGCCAAGCTCGACTTCGACCTGCCGAAGCTCGGACCGAACCTGGAAATCCCGGTCCTGCAGCCCGACGCCATGCTCGGCGACGGCCCCTTCGTGGCCAAGCCCGACCACCAGGACAAGCTCGGCTTTCCCGGTGAGCTGGTCGACGACTGGCAGCAGGTGGCCATCGACAAGATGGGCGAGCTGCTCGGCAAGTACCGCTCGTTCAAGGTCTACCTCGACAGCTGCGTCAAGTGCGGGGCGTGCACCGACAAGTGCCACTACTTCCTCGGCACCGGCGACCCCAAGAACATGCCGGTCGCACGCCAGGACCTGCTGCGCAGCGTCTACCGTCGCTACTTCACCTTCGCCGGCAAGCATTTCCCGAAACTGGTCGGCGCGCGCGACCTCACCGAGGACGTGCTGGACGAGTGGTACAACTATTTCCACCAGTGCTCGCAGTGCCGCCGCTGCTCGGTGTTCTGCCCCTACGGCATCGACACCGCCGAGATCTCCATGGCCGCGCGCGACATCATGGATGCGGTCGGCAAGGGCCAGAAGTACTGCAACGAGATCATCGGCAAGGTCCACAAGATCGGCAACAACCTCGGCCTGCCCGAGCCCGCCCTGATTGACACCCTCGAGGGGCTCGAGGAGGACATCAAGGACGACACCGGCATCGACGTGAAGCTCCCGGTCGACGTCCAGGGCGCCGAGGTGATGCTGGTCACGCCATCGGCCGACTTCTTCGCCGAACCGCACATCGACGGCCTGATCGGCTACGCCAAGGTGTTCCACCAGGCCGGGATCAGCTGGACCATCAGCTCGTACGCCTCCGAGGCCGCCAACTTCGGCATGTTCATCGGCAACTACGAGAACATGCGCAAGGTCTCGCAGCGCATTCGTACCGCGGCGCTCGAGCTCGGCGTCAAGCGCATCGTGTTCGGTGAGTGTGGCCACGCCTGGCGCGTTGCCTACAGCTTCCTGAACACGCTGGCCGGACCGTTCGACTTCCTCGACAACCGCTACCCGGTGCCACAGCACATCTGCGAGTTGACCAACGACCTGATCGGTCGCGGCGCTCTGAACCTCGACCCGTCGGCCAACGACGACAAGGTGGTCACCTTCCACGACTCGTGCAACGTCGCGCGCGCCTCGCGCATGGGCGACCTGCCGGGCGGTCAGTTCGAGATCCCGCGCGCGGTGATCCGCGCCTCGGTCAACCGCTTCGTGGACATGGCCGACGAGACCATCCGCGACCGCACCTTCTGCTGCGGCGGCGGTGGCGGCCTGCTCACCGATGACCTGCTGGAGTTGCGCGCCAAGGGCGCGATGCCACGCGTACAGGCGTTGCAGCAGGTGGTCGACGACCACGGAGTGACCCACATGGCAGCCATCTGCGCGATCTGCAAGAGCCAGTTCAGCAAGGTGCTGCCGATGTACGGACTGCCGATGGACATGATCGTCAGCGTCCATCAGCTGGTCGGCGACGCCATCCAGCTCGGCACCAAAGACTAACGGCCGAACCACCAAGCTCGACCCAGGAGGAGACCATGGCCGCCTCAAGCGATGAGATGAAAAAGTACACCTACCGCCGCTACAAGGAAGGGGACAGCCAACCCAATGCGTGGCGCGAGGAGATCTTCCAGGCGAGCTGGACGCACAAGTGCCCGACCTACGTGCAGCGCACCCCGCCCTGCCAGGCGAGCTGCCCGTCCGGTCACGACATCCGTGGCTGGATGAACATCGCGCGCGGCATCGACAAGGCGCCGGGCGACATGGCATGGCAGCAGTACGCCTTCTATCGCATGGTCGAGGCCAACCCGTTCCCATCGGTGATGGGTCGCGTCTGCCCCGCCCCATGCCAGGACGGCTGCAACCGCAACGAGGTCGAGGACTACGTCGGCATCAACGCCATCGAGCAGTACGTCGGTGACTGGGGCCTGCAGCAGAAGCTCGCGCTGCCGAAGGCCGACAAGGACACCGGCAAGAAGGTCGCCATCGTCGGTGGCGGTCCGGCGGGACTCGCCGCCGCCTACTTCCTGCGCCAGATGGGCCACGGCTGCACCATCTTCGACGAGCACACCGAGCTCGGCGGCATGATGCGCTACGGCATCCCCGGCTACCGCACGCCACGTGACGTGCTCGACGGCGAGATCCAGCGCATCATCGACATGGGCGTCGAACTGCGCATGGGCACGCGCATCGGCAGCGACGTGACGCTGGCCGAGATCGAGGAGGAGTACGACGCGGTGTTCTGGGGCATCGGCGCCCAGTCCGGTCGTGCCCTCCCGGTTCCCGGCGGCGATGCGGTCAACTGCATCACCGGCGTTGCGTTCCTCAACGCGTTCAACGACGGCCGCCTGCAGCACGTCGCAGGTCGCGTGATCGTCATCGGTGGTGGCGACACCTCGATCGACGTCGCCTCGGTGGCGCGCCGCCTGGGTCACATCACCACGGTCAACGAGAGCGACCGCCCGGAGTACGTGGTGCTCGGCCAGACCGCGCACGACGTCGCCTCGGCGGCCAAGCGCGAGGGCGCCGAGGTCATGCTGATCACGCGTCGCGACGTCAAGGACATGCCTGCGGCGCAGAAGGAGATCGAGGACGCGCTGCGCGAGGGCGTCGAGATCCGCGGCAACCTGGCACCGGTCGGGGTCGTCATGGGCGACGACGGCCGTGCGGTGGCGCTGCGCGTCGCCGAGATGGGCGAGGTTGACGGCAAGCGGGCCCCGGTGCCCGGCACCGAGTACGACATCGACGCCGATCTGATCGTCTCCGCGATCGGCCAGGTGGGCGACTTCAGCGGCTTCGAGGAGTTCGACAACGGCAAGGGCCTGATGAACTCCGACCGCAACTACCGTTCACCGCAGCGCCCGAACCACTTCGTCGCCGGCGACATCCTGCGCCCGCACCTGCTGACCACCGCCATCGGCCAGGCGCGCATCGCCGTCGACGGCATCGACCAGGTCCTGCAGGGCGCCGACCTCAAGCGACGTCCGAAGTACGAGGGCGTGCGCTTCAACATGCTCAACTACCTCAAGGAACACGGCAAGGAACTGGCCGAGCAGCACGGCGAGGTGCGTGGCACCGACGATGCCAACTTCGCGATCCACAACTTCGAGGACCGTTCCGCCAACGAGGTGATTCCGCACGACAAGCTCTTCCTCGGCCACTTCAACTACGAGGCGCGCAACAAGCGCGATGAAGTGCATATCGGCGCCGACGAGGTGCTCGGCAACTTCGAGGAACGCCTGCGCGGATACCTCGAGGAGCAGGCCGTCGCCGAGGCCAAGCGCTGCATGAGCTGCGGCCAGTGCTTCGAGTGCGATGCCTGCGTTGTCTACTGCCCGCAGGACGCGGTCTACAAGAACAAGAAGTCGGAACAGTCGCTCGGCCGCTATGTCGATACGTGGTACGACAAGTGCATCGGTTGCCATATCTGCGCCGACGTCTGCCCGACCGGCTACATCCAGATGGCACTCGGCGAGTAAGCATGCTGCGCCTGCTCTCCACCCTGCTCCTGCTGCTGGCGACACTGCCGGCCACGGCCGCCGAGGAAGGCGGTCGCGTGCCGCTGCCGGTGATCGACAGCGGCACGGCCGAGCAGTGCGTGGAGCCGGTGGAGTTCATGCGCCGCAATCACATGGAGCTGATCCTGCACCAGCGTGACGAGACCGTGTACCGCGGCATTCGCACCAAGCAGCAGAGCCTGCGCAACTGCATCAACTGCCACGCGGTCGATGCCGCGGGCCAGCCGGTGTCGCTCGACGATCCTCAGCACTTCTGCGTCAGTTGCCACCGCTACGCGGCGGTGAAGATCGACTGCTTCCAGTGCCACTCGGGCACTCCCGAGGAGGGCGTGCCGGGCGTGGTCGGTGCCAGGGCCTGGAGCCGCGGCCTGGCGATGGAGTCGGCACGATGAGCGAACAGCCCATCGATCGCTACCGCAGACGCCTGCTTGGCGGCGCGGTCGCCGCCGGCACGCTGACGCTCGCCCCCGGGGTGTTCCTGCACCGCATCGCCGAGGCGAAGACCGACGCCGAGCCGGTCACGTCGATCGTGCGCTGGGGACTGCTGGTCGACACCGGCAAGTGCAGCGACTGCACCGCCTGCGTCGATGCCTGCCGCGAGGAGCACGGCTGGCATGGCCACGACCGCCCGCGCAGCGACGCGCAGTGGATCCGCAAGGTCGAATTGCGCGATCGTTCGACCGGGCGCCGGGTCTCGCTGCCGATGATGTGCCAGCACTGCGCGGAGCCGCCGTGCGTCGACGTCTGCCCGACCGGGGCCTCGTTCAAGCGCGCCGACGGCATCGTGCTGGTCGACAAGCACATCTGCATTGGCTGCCGCTACTGCATGATGGCTTGCCCATACAAGGCACGGTCGTTCGTGCACGAAGACCTCACCGACCAAAAGCCCCACTCGCCGCGCGGCAAGGGCACGGTCGAGAGCTGCACGTTGTGCGTGCACCGAGTCGATGCCGGCCAGCAGCCGGCCTGTGTCGAGGCATGTGCCCAGGATGGCGGCGGCGCGCTGCTGTTTGGCGACCTTAACGATCCACGCAGCGCGATCCACCAGGCCCTGGCCACCTTCCCGTCAACGCAGGTGCGCGCCGACCTCGGTCTCGACCTCGGCGTCCGCTACCGCGGCCTGTAAACGGGAGCCAGCCGTATGCGCACACGTTTCCTCGAAGTCGACACCAGCAAAGGCTACCTGCTGCTGCTCGGCCTGCTCGGCGCCCTGCTCGCCGCCGGCCTCGGCGCCGCCTGGATCATGGAGCACCACGGCCACCACGTGACCGGCATGGACAACCAGATCGTCTGGGGCCTACCGCACGTGTTCGCGGTGTTCCTGATCGTCGCCGCGTCGGGGGCCCTCAACGTCGCCTCGATCGGCTCGGTGTTCGGCAAGATGCCCTACAAGCCGCTGGCGCGTCTCTCCGGACTGCTCGCCATCGCGCTGCTGGCTGGCGGCCTGATGATCCTGGTCCTCGACCTCGGCCGCCCTGACCGCCTGATCGTCGCGATGACGACCTACAACTTCAAGTCGATCTTCGCCTGGAACATCTTCCTCTACAACGGCTTCTTCCTGATCGTCGCCGCCTACCTGTGGACCCTGATGGACCGCACCGTCAGCGAGCACGCGGGACGTGTCGGCCTGTTCGCCTTCGTCTGGCGCCTGATACTGACCACGGGCACCGGCTCGATCTTTGGCTTCCTGATCGCGCGCGAGGCGTACGACGCGGCGATCATGGCACCGCTGTTCATCGCGCTGTCGCTGGTCTACGGGAAGGCGATCTTCATCCTCGTGGCCACGGGCCTGTTCCGCGGCACCGGCCGCGAACTCGACACCTCCCTGCTCAGCCGCCTGCGCGTCCTGCTTGGCACCTTCATCGCCGCCGCGCTGTTGCTGACCGCTGCCCAGCACCTGACCAACCTCTACGCGGCCGAGCACCTCGCCGCCGAGATGCTGATCCTGCGTGACGGGGGTTCGATCACCCAGGCGTTCTGGATCGGCCAGATCCTGCTCGGCAGCCTGCTGCCGATGTGGCTGCTTCTCAACCCGGCGTTCCGTGGCAACTGCGGGGCGCTGCTTGCCGCGTGCGTGCTGGTGATCCTGGGCGGCCTGGCGACCATGTACGTGACCATCATCGGCGGCCAGTCGGTGCCGCTCGAGCTGTTCCCCGGCATGGAGATCTCGAGCAGCTTCTTCGATGGCGAGGTGATCCACTACGCACCGTCCCTGCCTGAGCTCGGTCTTGGCCTCGGCGGCGGTGCGCTTGCCCTGCTGGTGGTGCTGGTTGGCGTGCGCGTGCTGCCGTTCCTGCCCGACGCCCTGCCCAGCTCCGCGGCCGCGGACGACTGAGTTCGCCGGGCGCGTCGGTCGCGCCTTGCCATGGCCCGTTTCCTCGTCTCCGCCGCCAGCAAGTCCTCCGGCAAGACCAGTGTCAGCGTGGGTCTCTGCGCCGCGTTGTCTCGTCGCGGTCTCACGGTCCAGCCGTTCAAGAAGGGACCCGACTACATCGACCCACTGTGGCTCGGTCGGGCCGCCGGTCGCCCGTGCTGCAATCTCGACTTCCAGGTCCAGTCGACCGCCGAGTTGCATGCCGAGTTCGTTCGCCACGGTGGTGGGGCCGACGTGCTGCTTGCCGAGGGCAACAAGGGGCTCTACGACGGGCTTGATCTCGAAGGCAGCAACAGCAACGCGGCACTCGCCCACCTGCTCGATCTGCCGGTGGTGCTGGTGCTCGACACGCGCGGCACCATCCGCGGCGTGGCTCCGTTGTTGATCGGCTACCGGCAGTTCGATCCCGGGCTGAAGCTCGCCGGCGTGGTTCTCAACTTCGTCGGTGGGTCACGCCACGAGTCGAAGCTACGCGCCGTCATCGAGCACTACACCGACGTGCCGGTGCTCGGCGCGCTGCCGCGCGACGACGCGCTGACCATCGGTGAACGCCACCTCGGGCTGGTCCCGGCCAACGAGGCGGAGACCGCAGACGCGCGCATCGCCGCGCTGGGCGTGGCGATCGAACGGCATCTGGACCTCGGTGTACTGCTGGAGCGTACCGCCGCGCCACCGCTGCCCGTCGCGTCCCAGACGCCCTCGATCTCACCCGAGACGAGCCCGGTGCGCATCGCCATCGCCCGCGACCGTGCATTCGGTTTCTACTACCCGGGGGACCTCGAGGCGCTCGAGGCCGCCGGCGCCGAGCTGGTGCCGTTCGACACCCTGTCCGATTCCAAGCTGCCCGAGGTCGACGGCCTGTTCATCGGTGGCGGTTTTCCCGAGACCTCGCTCGACAGGCTGGCGGCCAACCACGCGCTCAAGGCGGACATCCGCGCGGCGATCGAGGGTGGTCTGCCCACCTACGCGGAGTGTGGCGGCCTGATGTATCTGTGCAAGCGCCTCCACTGGCGCGACACCAGTGGCGAGATGGTCGGCGTGATCCCGGCCGACGTGCGCATGGAGATGCGACCGGTCGGCCGTGGCTACGTGCGCCTGCGTGAAACCGGGGCCGGTCCATGGCCACTGACACCGGACGCCGACGACCAGGCCGTTTTCCAGGCCCACGAATTCCACTACTCACGGCTGGTCGGCCTGCCCGACGGGCTGACCTACGCCTACGCCGTCGAGCGTGGCTACGGCATCGACGGCCGACACGACGGCCTGGTCATGCACAACATGCTTGCCAGCTACGCGCACCTTCGCGACGTCGCCGGCAACCGCTGGGCCGCACGTTTCGCCGGCCA
>JAACFL010000293.1 GCA_009937385.1 Gammaproteobacteria bacterium
CCCGAGGTGTGCATCCGCTGCAACACCTGCGAGGAGACCTGCCCGATCGACGCGGTGACCCACAACGACGACAACTACGTCGTCGACGCCGCCAAGTGCGAGTTCTGCCGCGACTGCATCTCGCCGTGCCCAACCGGTGCGATCGACAACTGGCGCACCGTCGAGACGCCCTACAGCCTCGACGATCAGTTCGAGTGGGACGAGCTGCCCGAGCAGGAAGACTACGCCGAGGAGGCCGGTGAGCTGCCCGATGCCAGGGAGCCCGAAGCCTCGGAAATGCTGCAGGCCGCTCACGCCGGCGAGGGCGGCAAGGTGCTGCCGCCGTTCTCGGCCGCGCACCCCTACGTCAACGTCTACACCCGCGAGCAGCCGGTCACCGCGCGCGTGGCCGGCAATTACCGGCTGACCGCCGAGGGCGCCGACTCGGACATCCACCACATCGTGCTCGACTTCGGCGCGACGCCCTTCCCGGTACTCGAAGGGCAGAGCATCGGCATCATCCCGCCCGGGGTCGACGACAACGGCAAGCCGCACTTCGTGCGCCTCTACTCGGTGGCGAGCCCGCGCGACGGCGAGCGTCCCGGGTACAACAACCTCGCGCTGACGGTGAAGCGCACCCGCGTCCAGCAGGGTGACTCGGTGGTCGAGGGGCTGGCCTCGAACTACATCTGCGACCGCAGCAAGGGCGACGAGGTGCAGGTCACCGGCCCGTTCGGCAGCACGTTCCTGATGCCGAATCATCCCGATGCCAACCTCATCATGATTTGCACCGGCACCGGCGCTGCGCCGTTCCGCGCCATGACCGAGCGGCGTCGCCGCGCCCAGCCCGACGCGCCGGGCAAACTGCTGCTCTTCTTCGGTGCGCGCACGCCCGAAGAGCTGCCCTATTTCGGGCCGCTGACCAAGCTGCCACGCCACCTGATCGACTCGGAACTGGTCTTCTCGCGCCTCGCCGACCAGCCCAAGGAGTACGTCCAGGACCGCATGCGCAAACGCGGCGACGACCTCGCCAAGCTGCTGCACAACGCCATGACCCACGTCTATATCTGCGGTCTCAAGGGCATGGAGCAGGGGGTCGAGGAAGCGTTCAGCGACATCTGCAGCGAACACGACATGGACTGGGACGTGATCTCCAACGAGATGCGGCGCACCGGTCGCTACCACGTCGAGACTTATTAGAGAGCCCGTGACAGGATCACCACACCTGCTGCGACGGCCCCTGAACGCCCATGGCGGCGTTACGGGGTCCCCCAAGATCGCTTACGTAGCGCTGCTACGCGCGCGCTCTTGTGCACCCCCGTGCCTTGCCACGAACGCCCAGGGACCGTCTCGCGACGGTGGGCGACCCTGTCACGGGCTCTAAGCGACATGACCAGCGATCCCGCCGAGACCCGGGTAAACGCGAAGGCGGCCGAGGAGGTCGACGCCTACATCGCCGCGATCGGCGAGCGGGTGCGCGGCATGCGAGCGCGCCGTGGCATGACCCGCAAGCAGCTCGGCGCCGATTCAAGTGTCTCCGAGCGTTACCTCGCGCAGCTCGAGGGTGGCAAGGCCAACGTCTCGATCGCGCTGCTGTGGCAGATCGCCCAGGCGATGGGCGTGCCGCCGCACGAGCTGCTGCCTGACGCCATGCCGCTGACCCGTGCACCGAGCCCGCTGCTGCAGCTGCTCGACGGGCTCACTCCCGAGCAGGAGGAAGCCGCGCACCGGCTGCTACTCAAGCACTTCGTCAATCCCGAGGGGCAGGTGCGCGGGGTGGCATTGATCGGCCTGCGTGGTGCCGGCAAGTCGACCCTGGGCCAGGCACTCGCCGAGGCGGTCGGCGTGCCGTTCATCCGCATCGGCGACGTCATCGAGCAGCTCGGCGGCATGTCGACCGGCGAGCTCTTCTCGCTCGGTGGGCAGAAGGCCTACCGTCGCCTCGAGCGGCAGGCGTTGCAGCATGTTCTGGACAACTACGAGACCTCGGTGATCGAGGCCGGTGGCAGCCTGGTCTCGGAACCGGCCACCTACGCCGAGCTGCTTGGCTCCTTCTACACCGTCTGGGTGCGCGCTGCGCCCGAGGAGCACATGAACCGCGTGGTTGTGCAGGGTGACCTGCGCCCGGTGCAGGCGAGCCCCGAGGCGATGGACGACCTCAAGCGCATCCTCGCCGAGCGCGAGGCGGAGTACCGCGCCGCCAACCACACCCTCGACACCTCGGGACGCAGCGTCGAGGCGTGCCTCGACGAACTGATGGACATGACCCGCTGCTTCCTGTGCCAGTGGGGGTCGGATCATCCCGAGAGCAAGGCGTACGGGCAGCGGCCGGTGGCCGGATGCGCCAGGCAGGGGCCCAACGAGACGGGCCACGGTTGAACCGGTTGCCCAGATCCCAGCATCTGCACCCGCAAGGCCCACTGTTTGGTGTCCCTGGGGACAATTTGCCGAAGCACTGCGGATGGTCTGTAATGGTGTAAGGCCATTCAGCAAGGATCTGACCCGAATGCGACGCCTTCATCTTCTGCTG
>JAACFL010000294.1 GCA_009937385.1 Gammaproteobacteria bacterium
CGATCTCGACCGCGTACGGCACCCGGAAGTGACCGGTGCGCATCTTGCGCAGCACGAACCAGGCCTCGATGCAGAACGGCAACAGCAGGCCGACACCCACCAGGCCCCACCAGAACAGCCCGGCGAGTTCGCCGCCTGGAAGGAATACGCGGATCGAGTAGCGGATGTCGCCGTAGGAGAAGTAGGCCGCCATGAAGAACAGCGCGATCACCAGCAGTTCGAAGGCGATCAGGATCAGGTCGGCCATGGTCAGTGCGTAGCCGCTCGCGTGGAACTGGCGGTCGGCCTCGCGGTCGCCGTTGGCCCTGTAGGTCAGGCGCTGGCCGAGCATGATCGCGGCGATGCCGGTCGAGAAGGCCGACACCGTGAACAGGGCCCACATCACCGGCGTGTTCCAGAGTGGGCGCGCCGGCACCGCGCCGAGCAGCACCGCGGTGTAGACCGCGGTGGCGATGCTGAGCGGCGCCATGATCATGCTCAACGGTGCACGCAGACGCACTGATAAACGCTCGAGAGCCGCACCACGTCCCCCCGGGAACCAGCGCGACCAGGGCATGAAGGCCAGCATGTAGAGCACGCCGAAGACGCCGAACGGCAGCAGCATCCAGCCGCCGAAGTTCATCGGCGACGGATTGAACGGCATGAACCAGAAGTTGCTGGTCATGATGTTGAAGGCACGGAACGGACGACCGAGCTCGAAGATCAGGAAGCCGGTGCCGATGATCACCGGCAGCGGGCCGATCATCGCACCGAGACGGGCGACGTCGAGGTAGCGCGCCCCGAAGGCGCCGCCCTCGCCACGCATCATCACGATGGCGCTGATCGCGGTGGCCCCGGCGCCCATGCCGGCGAGGAACAGGTAGCCGTAGATCGGCCAGCTCCACATGAAATGGTGTTCCATCAGCCCCGCTCCTTCCTGCTGCCCTGGTGGGTCGTGACGCGCACGTACTCGCCCGGGCGGGCCAGGTTCTCGTCGGCAAAGTCGACGTCGATGTAGTAGACGTTGGGCTCGGTCCCCATGCCCCGGCGCAGCACCGTCACCGGGTGGGTCGCGACCATCTTCGAAATCTCGCTGTCCGGATCGTTGAGGTCGCCGAAGATGCGCGCCCGCCCCTGGCAGGTGTTGACGCACGAGGGCACCACGCCCTGCGAGACGCGATGAGCGCAGAAGTCGCACTTGTCGGCGAAGCGCGTCACCGGGTTGAGGAAGCGCACCGTGTACGGGCACGCCTGGGCGCAGTAGAGGCAGCCGATGCAGATGCCCTGGTCGACGACGACGATGCCGTCCTGCGGCCGCTTGTAGGTCGCACCGGTCGGGCAGACGCGGGTGCAGTGCGGAGTCGAGCAGTGGTTGCACAGCCGTGGCAGGAAGCTGCGACTGACGTTCGGGTAGTGCCCCTTCTCGGTGTACTCGACCCAGCTGCGCGCGACGCCCAGCGGCACGTCGGCCTCCGCCTTGCAGGCGACGCTGCACGCCTGGCAACCGATGCAGCGACGCAGGTCGATCAACATGCCGTAGCGAACTTCGGGCTCGGGCGGCACTTCCTGCTGCGGCTCCTCGGCACGTAGCGCCGTCACCCCGGCACCGGCCGTGGCCGCCAGTGCCGCGCTGCCGCCGAGCCGCTTCAGGAAGCTGCGCCGGCCGGTGGGATCGTCGTCGTCGAGGCGCGTGGCGGGCACGCCGTCCGGCCGCACGGGATCGAGTTGTCGTTCGTCTCTCATGTCCGTCTCTCCCGGGCTAGTGAGCGGCCCTGGCGAGCTTGCCCTCGCCGGGACGGTCGAAGGCGTCTTCGCGCAGGTCGACCGGCCGGTGTTTCTCGTTGTAGTGGCACTCGATGCAGCTCTTCTGCTCGTCGACCGCCTTCTTGTGGGCGTTGACGCCGCGCTCGCGCTTGGGCTCGATCTCAGCCATGACGTGGCAGTTGTCGCAGGTCGTGCTGGCGTACTCAAAGAGCCGGTCACGCACCCGGTAGGCTGCCGCCTGGCGCGGCGGGATCCAGTTTCCGGCACGCTCGGCGGTGCGGTAGCGGAAGTGGCCGAACAGGTCGGTCAGGCTGGCGAAGTGGCTGTAGGCATAGATGCTGTTGAACAGTCCGCCGGGCAGGTGACAGTCGACGCAGCGCGCCTGCTCGGCGTCGGGCAGAGTGCCGTCCTCCTGGCGCGGCGGGTGGAATTTCGAGTACGAGAGCCGGGTTTCGGCGCGGTACTCCTGGTCGACATGACAGTAGGAACAGAGGTCGTCGCTGGCGACCACGTTGCGTGTCAGCGGCTCGAAGAGGAGCGCCGTGGCGATCACCGCCAGCGCCACGATGCCGAACACCGTTGCCGCCTTGTTGCTGGACAGGAATTTCACCACGGCTGGCCCTCCTCGTTGTCCGCGCGGTCCCTGTGACCCATTACTTCAGCGTGGCGGCCTGGATGTCGGCCTCGCCCGGACCGATCGACACCGACACCGGAAACGACACCAGGTGGGCGCGCTTGCCGGCCGCGTCGTCGTGGATCGA
>JAACFL010000080.1 GCA_009937385.1 Gammaproteobacteria bacterium
CCCATCATCAGCACGGTCAGGCGATCGACCAGGAAGCCGATCTCGAAGTTGATCCCGTCGCTGACCATCCAGGTGTAGACGGAGCCGTTGAAAGCCGGTGCCGCGTCGATGACGTGGTGCTTGATGGCGAGCACCGCGCACGCGAACGACACCGCGACGCCGAGGGTGGTAACCCAGTGCGAGCCAGCGCGGCTCAGCCAGCGTCCGCCGAGACCGGCGACGATGGCGCCGACCAGCGGCGCGAGCACGGTGAGGAGGTAGACGTTCTCCATGCCGCTAGCCCTTCATCAAGTCGAGTTCGTTGACGTTGATCGTGCGCCGGTTACGGAACAGCACGACGAGGATCGCCAGCCCGATCGCCGCCTCTGCGGCGGCCACGGTCAGGATGAAAAACACGAAGACCTGGCCGTCCAGGTTGCCGTGAAAGTGCGAGAAGGCGATGAAATTCATGTTGACGGCGAGCAGCATCAGCTCGATCGCCATCAGCAGGATGATCAGGTTGCGCCGGTTGAGGAAGATCCCCACCACGGCGATGCTGAACAGGATCGCGCCCAGCGTCAGATAGTCGGTCAGTGCCAGCATCGCCAGTCCCTCAGGTTGATCCCGTTCAGCCGCGCTTTTCGGACGGCACGTCGACCAGGCGCACGCGGTCTTCGCGGCGTACGCTGACCTGCCGGGCCGGATCCTGGTAGCGCGTCTTGGGCCGCTTGCGCAGCGTCAGCGCAATGGCGGCGATGATCGCCAGCACCAGGATCACCGCGGCGATCTCGAAGGCGTAGACGTGCTCGGTGTAGAGCACGCTGCCCAGCGCCTTGGTGTTGCTGTAGTCGGCCGGGCTGCGTACCAGGTTGCCGAACTTCTCGGGGCTGAACGCGCTCGAGCGCACGATCAGCGCCATCTCGACCACCAGCAGTATGCCGATACCCACGCCGACCGGCGCGAAGCGTCGCATGCCGGCACGCATCTCGGCCACGTTGATGTCGAGCATCATGACCACGAACAGGAACAGCACCATGACGGCACCGACATACACCAGCACCAGGGTCATGGCGAGGAACTCGGCCTCGAGCAACAGCCACAGGCCGGCGCTGTTGAGGAAGGCGAGCACCAGATAGAACACGGCATGCACCGGGTTGCGGCAGGTGATGACGCGCAGCGCGGCGAACACCAGCACCGCGGCGAAGACGTAGAAAACCAGCTTGTCGAAACCCATGTCGTTGGTCCCCAGTAGCGCAGGCTCAGCGGAACCGCGCGTCGGTGGTGCGGTCGGCGGCGATCTGCGTCTCGTGCTCATCGCCCATGGCGAGGAGTTTCTGCTTGGTCATGATGTTCTGGCCGCGGCGATCGAAGGCGACCTCGTAGACACGGGTCAACACGACCGCGTCGACCGGGCACGCCTCCTCGCAGTAGCCGCAGTAGACACACTTGAACAGGTCGATGTCGTAGAGCGTCGTGCGCCGTTGGCCGTCGTCGCGCGGTTCCGCCTCGATGGTGATCGCCAGCGCCGGGCATACCGCCTCACACAGCTTGCAGGCGATGCAGCGTTCCTCGCCGTTGGCATAGCGACGCAGTGCGTGAATGCCACGAAAGCGATTCGACTGCGGGGTCTTCTCCTCCGGGTACTGGACCGTGAACTTGGTCGACAGGAAGTAGCGCCCGGTCAGTTTCAGACCCTTGAGAAGTTCCAGCAGGAACAGGCTGCGGAGATAGTTGACGATGGTATTCATGTTTGCGGCTCCCTCAGTCGAACCACCAGGGGAGTTCCACGACCACGGCCAGCCCGACCACGAGCAGCCAGACGATGGTGATCGGGATGAACACCTTCCAGCCCAGGCGCATGATCTGGTCGTAACGGTAGCGCGGGAAGGTGGCACGGAACCACAGGAAGCAGAACATGAAGAACGCGGTCTTGAGCAGGAACCAGAAGAGGCTCGGCTCACCAAGCAACGGGACGCCCTGGAATGGCGAGAGCCAGCCACCGAAAAAGAGCAGCGAAGTCAGCGCCGCGATCAGGATCATGTTCGCGTATTCCGCCAGGAAGAAGACCGCGAAGGTCATGCCCGAGTACTCGACGTGGAAACCGGCCACGATCTCCGATTCGCCCTCGGCGACGTCGAACGGCGCACGGTTGGTCTCGGCCACGCCGGAGATGAGGTACACCATCATCAGCGGGAACAGCGGCAGCCAGAACCAGTGCAGGATGCTGCCCGACTGTGCCTGGACGATGTCACCGAGATTGAGACTGCCACCGGCGAGCAGCACGCCGACCAGCGCGAAGCCCATGGCGATCTCGTAGGCGACCATCTGCGCCGCCGAGCGCATCGCACCGAGCAGCGCATACTTCGAGTTCGAGGCCCAGCCGGCGATGATCACGCCGTAGACGCCGAACGAGGTCAGGGCGAGGATGTAGAGCAGGCTGGCGTCGATGTCGGCCAGTACCCAGGTCTCGTTGAAGGGGATCACCGCCCAGGCGGCCAGCGCCGGGGCGATCGACAGCAGCGGTGCGCCGACGAACAGGAAGCGGTTGGCGTTGGTCGGGAGGATGATCTCCTTGAACATCAGCTTGACCGCGTCGGCGATCGGCTGCAGCAGACCGCGCGGTCCGACACGGTTGGGCCCGATGCGCACCTGCATGAAGCCGATGACCTTGCGCTCGGCCAGCGTGTAGTAGGCGACCGTCAGCATCAGTGGCACCACGATCGCCACGATCTTGGCGACGATCACGATGGTCGTCTGCAGTGCCTCGGGCAACGCGCCCCACAAGCTCTCGATCATCTCAGGTCCCTCGGCCCTTTCAGGCCTTGTCGATGGTCACCGGACCGCATGCGGGGCCACGGCTGCTGCCGGGCACGCCGGCCGGGATCCAGACACTTCCGGGGGCGACGCGCGCGTCGACGCTCAGCGGCAGGGTCAAGTGCAGGTCACCCTGGGTGACGGACACCTGCGCCACGCCGTTCAGGCCGAGTTGCTCGGCATCGGCCGGGGCCAGGTGCACGCAGGCCTCGACGTGGTCGTCGGTGGCCTGCAGCGCGGCGGCACGGCGCACCACGGCGTCGCAGGCGTAGATCGGCACTTCGCCGACCCGCACCAGGCCGTCGAGGACCGGCTGCGTGGGCGTGGGCGCGGACGGAGCGGCGTTGTCCGGCGCAAGATCCGCGCATGCCGCACGCAGTTCTTCGAGCACCTCGCGTGAATCGCGCTGCGCGAAGCCCTCGATTCCGAACTCGTTGCCGAGCACACGCAGCACCTTCCAGCCCTGGCGCGCCTCGCCGGGCGGTGGCACCGCGCCGTTCCACGACTGCCAGTCGCCGGCGGCATTGACCGCGGTCCCGGAGGTCTCGGCGTAGCCTGCGATCGGCAGCAGCACGTCCGCGAGCTCGAGCAGATCAGGGCTGGTGAACGCGCTGAGCGCGACGACGCAAGCGGCCTGGTCGAGCGCAGACGCCGCGGTGGCAGGGTCCCAGCAGTCCAGCTCGGGCTCGACGCCCAGCAGCAGGTAGCCACGACGCGGCTGCTCGAGCATGGCCCGGGCGTCGAGGCCGGAGGCCGCGGCGTCGTCCCCGCCAGGCAAACGGTGCGGCAGCACACCGGCCAGCGCCGCGCCAACGCTGTTGCCGGCCGGGGCCAGGAAACCGAGGCACGCGCCGCTGGCGTCGGCGATGAATCGGGCCAGCGCTGCCAACTGGCCGTAGGCGGGATGCGCCACGGCCAACGCGCCGAGCAGCACCGTGGCCCGTTCGCCTTCGGACAGGTGCGCGGCGATGGCGGCATGCGCCTCGCCGGGGGCGGTGCCCTCCGGGATCAGTCCCGCGGGTGCCGCCTTGCCGCTCGCACCGGCGAGCGCGGCGGCCACCGCGGCCAACTCCGTGACCAGCGCCACGGGCGAGGCAACCAGCGAGTGCGCGACCGGGAAATTGCTGTCGAACTCGAGAGGATTCAGGAACGCGACCTGCGCGCCGCGTAGCGCGGCCTTGCGCAGGCGGTGGTTCAGCAGCGGCTGCTCCTTGCGCAGATGCGAGCCGATCACCAGCGCCGCATCGACACCCTCGAGATCCGCGACCGGCATGCCCAGCCAGGGATGGCGCGGCTCGGCGGCCTGAGCCGAGAAGTCGCCCTGGCGCAGACGGTGATCGAGGTGCGCGCTGCCGAGGCCACGCGCCAGCTTCTGCAGCAGGAACAGTTCCTCGGCGGTGGCGTTGGGAGCAGCGAGAAAGCCGAGCTGCTCGCCACCCTCCTCGCCAGCGGCCTCGCGCAGACCCTGCGCGGCCACGCGGAGGGCTTCGCTCCAGTCGCACGGATGCCAGGCGCCATCACGCTTGACCTGGGGGGTCAGCAGGCGGTCGCTGGCGTTCAGGCCGAGGTAGCTGTAGCGGTCACGATCCGCGAGCCAGACCTCGTTGATCGACTCGTTGTCGCGCGGCACCGCGCGCAGCACCCGAGATCCGCGGGTGTGCAGCCAGAAGTTGCTGCCGACGCCATCGTGCATCGCCACGCCGGCCTGCTGGCGCAGCTCCCAGGGTCGTGCAGTAAAGCGATAGGGTTTCGAGGTCAGGGCGCCCACCGGGCACAGGTCGATGACGTTGCCCGAGAGTTCCGAGGCGACCGCGTGCTTGATGTAGGTGCCGATGGTGGTGTGCTCGCCGCGCCCGGTGGCGCCCAGCTCGCGCAGGCCGGCGATCTCCTCGCCGAAACGCACGCAGCGGGTGCAGTGGATGCAGCGTGTCAGGTCGGTCGAGATCAGTGGCCCGATGTCGGGATTCGGCACCACGCGCTTGCCCTCGGCATAGCGCGAGATGTCACCGCCGTAACCCATCGCCACGTCCTGCAGCTCACACTCGCCACCCTGGTCGCAGATCGGGCAGTCGAGGGGGTGGTTGATGAGCAGGAACTCCATCGTGCCCTTCTGCGCTCCGCGGGCCAGCGGCGACGCGGTGTGTACGACCATGCCCTCGGTGACCGGAGTCGCACAGGCCGGCAGCGGCTTGGGCGCCTTCTCGACCTCGACCAGGCACATGCGGCAGTTGGCGGCGACCGACAGCTTCTTGTGGTAGCAGAAGCGCGGGATATCGATCCCGACAGCGTCGGTGGCCTCGATCAGCATCGCGCCCTTGCGCGCCTCGACGGTCTGACCGTCGACCTGGATGGTTACCTTGGAGTCGTCTGCCATGGCTCTCGGTCCTGACCCCTGCGGGGTCACGCCGCCGCGCTGCCGACGAGGCAGCGTTGGTGGTCGATGTGGTACTGGAACTCGTCACGGAAATGCTTGATGAAACTGGCCACCGGCATCGCTGCGGCGTCGCCGAGGGCGCAGATGGTACGCCCCTGGATCTTGCCGGCGACGTCCTCGAGCAGCGCCAGGTCCTCGGGCCGACCCTTGCCCTCCTCGATGCGTTGCACCGCGCGCCACAGCCAGCCGGTGCCCTCGCGGCACGGCGTGCATTGGCCGCACGACTCCTCGAAGTAGAAGTAGCTCATCCGGGCCAGGGCCTTGACCATGCAGGTGGTCTCGTCCATCACGATGACCGAGCCGGCACCGAGCATCGACCCGGCCTGGGCGATGCTGTCGTAGTCCATGGTCAGCTCCATCATCTGCTCGGCGGGAATCACTGGCGTCGACGAGCCGCCCGGGATCACCGCCTTGAGCTTGCGCCCCTTCCAGACCCCGCCGGCCATCTCCAGCAGGTCGGCGAACGGCGTGCCCATCGGGATCTCGAAGTTGCCCGGCTTGTTGACGTGGCCGGAGACAGAGAACAGCTTGACGCCGCCGTTGTTCGGCTTGCCAAGGTTCAGGAACCACTCGCCGCCCTGCTCGAGGATCACGGGCACCGAGGCGAGGCTCTCGGTGTTGTTGATCGTCGTCGGCTTGCCGTAGAGGCCGTAGCCGGCCGGGAACGGCGGCTTGAAGCGCGGCTGCCCCTTCTTGCCCTCGATGGATTCGATGAGCGCCGTCTCCTCGCCGCAGATGTAGGCCCCGCCACCACGGTGCACATGGATGTCGAAGTCGATCCCCGAGCCGCCGATGTCCTTGCCGAGCAGGCCCGCCGCGCGCGCCTCCTCGACCGCCGCCTCGAAGCGCTCGATCGGCTCGACGAATTCGCCGCGAATGTAGTTGAAACCGACCGTCGCACCGATGCTGAAGCCGGCGATGGCCATGCCCTCGACGACCTGGTGCGGGTTGTAGCGCAGGATGTCGCGGTCCTTGCAGGTGCCCGGCTCGCCCTCGTCGGAGTTGCACAGGATGTACTTCTGCCCGGGCGCGGTGCGCGGCATGAAGCTCCACTTGACCCCGGTCGGGAAGCCCGCGCCACCACGACCGCGCAGCACCGACGCCTTGAGCTCGTCGATGATCTTTTCCGGGGTCAGCTCACCCTTGAGGATCTTCTCCCAGCTCGAGTAGCCACCGACCGAACGGTAGTTCTCCAGCGTGTGCGGCTGGTCGAGGTGACGGGTGCGGAAACAGACTTCGTTGGCCATGCCCTACTCCAAGCCCTCGAGCAGCTGGTCGAGCTTCTCCGGCGTCAGGTCCTCGACGTAGCGATCGCCGTATTGCAGCATCGGCGCGTTGGCGCACGCACCGAGGCACTCGACTTCCTTGAGCGTGATGCGGCCGTCGGGCGTGGTCTCGCCGAGGCCGATACCGAGCCGCTCGCTCAGATGCGCGACGACCTCCTCCGAGCCGCGCAGCAGGCACGAGATGTTGGTGCAGACGCACAGCTTGTGCCGTCCGACCGGCTTGAGCTCGTACATCGAGTAGAAGGTCGCGACCTCGTAGACCGCGATCGCCGGCATGCCGAGATAGTCGGCAACGGCGTCCATAAGTTCGCGGGTCAGCCAGCCGCCATTCGCGTCCTGGGTGATGGTCAGCGCGGCCATCACTGCCGACTGGCGCTGGTCGTCCGGGTACTTGGCGAGCTCAGCGTCGATCGCCGCGCACGACGCGGCGGATAGCAGTTCGGTCTGGTTTTCGGCCATCAGCGGTCGATCTCCCCGAAGACGATATCCTGGGTGCCGATCACCGCGACCACGTCGGCCAGCATGTGGCCACGCACCATCTCGTCCATCGACGCGAGATGCGCGAAACCGGGCGCACGGATCTTGACCCGGTAGGGCTTGTTGGCACCGTCCGAGACCAGGTAGATGCCGAACTCGCCCTTGGGGTGTTCGATCGCCTGATAGACCTCGCCGGCGGGCACGGTGTAGCCCTCGGTGAACAGCTTGAAGTGGTGGATGAGCGCTTCCATGCTCTCCTTCATCTCGAGACGCGGCGGCGGCGAAACCTTGTGATCGTCGGCCATCACCGGACCCGGGTTGGCGCGCAACCACTCGATGCACTGCCGGATGATGCGGTTCGACTGGCGCATCTCCTCGACACGCACGAGGTAGCGGTCGTAGCAGTCGCCGGTGACGCCCACCGGAATGTCGAAGTCGAGACGGTCATAGACGCTGTAGGGCTGCTTCTTGCGCAGGTCCCAGGCGACGCCCGAACCACGTAGCATGGGCCCGGTGAAACCGAGCTGCATGGCCTGTTCCTGGGTGACCACGCCAATGCCTACGGTGCGCTGCTTCCAGATGCGGTTGTCGGTCAGCAGCGTCTCGTACTCGTCGACGTTGGTCGGGAACCGGTCGGTGAATGCCTCGAGGAAATCGAGCAGCGAGCCCTGGCGATCCTCGTTGCGCTCGGCGGTTTCGCGCTCGTTGTGCCATTTCGACGACTGGTACTGCGGCATGCGCTCGGGCAGGTCGCGGTAGACGCCTCCAGGGCGGAAGTAGGTGGCATGCATGCGCGCACCGGAAGCCGCCTCGTAGGCATCCATCAGGTACTCGCGCTCGCGGAAAGCGTAGATGAACATGGTCATCGCGCCGAGATCGAGACCGTGCGCACCAATCCACATCAGGTGGTTGAGGATGCGCGTGATCTCCGCGTACATGGTGCGGATGTACTCCGCGCGCAGCGGCGGCGCGATGCCTAGGAGCTTCTCGATCGCCATCACGTAGGCGTGCTCGTTGCACATCATCGACACGTAGTCGAGCCGATCCATGTAGCCGATGCTGTGGTTGAACGGCTTGGTCTCGGCGAGCTTCTCGGTGCCGCGGTGCAGCAGCCCGATGTGCGGATCGGCGCGCTGGATCACCTCGCCATCCATCTCGAGCACCAGGCGCAACACCCCGTGCGCGGCTGGGTGCTGCGGTCCGAAGTTCAGCGTGTAGTTGCGGATCTCAGGCATCGTCGGAACCTGGCGTCGGGTAACGGTTGTCCTCGCGGATGATGCGTGGCTGGGTCACGCGCGGCTCGATGGTCACCGGCTCGTAGACGGTGCGGCCCTTGCTCGCGTCGTAGCGCATCTCGAGATGGCCACTGAGCGGGAAGTCCTTGCGGAACGGATGGCCGATGAAGCCGTAGTCGGTGAGGATACGGCGCAGGTCGGGGTGTCCCTCGAAGATGATGCCGAACATGTCGAACGCCTCGCGCTCGAACCAGTCGGCGGAGCGCCATACCCCGATCACCGAGTCGAGTACCGGCAGCTCGTCGTCCTCGGCGTAGCAGCGCACGCGCAGTCGCTGGTTGTTGCTGACCGAAAGCAGCTGGTAGACCGCGGCGAAGCGATGCGGGTGTGCGGTGCCGGCGTGGCTCGCCGCGTCACGCGACACACCGCGACTGAACCCGGTGTCCGGTGCGGCGTCGGTGTTCCACTCGTCCACGCCGTACTCGGCGTAGTCGATGCCGCACAGATCGATCAGTTCCTCGAAGCCGAGGCCACCCGCGTCACGCAGCTGGACGCAGGCGTCGACCAGCCGGTCGCGCGGGATCACCAGCGTCACCTCGCCACGGTCGACGATGCACTCACTGACCTTGTCGCCGAGCAGTTCTCGCGCGAGCTCGGCCAGCCGGTTTGCTGAATCGGTCATGGTGATGCTCTCAGCGGGCGATGGTGTTGGTGTTACGGATCTTGTTCTGCAGCTGCAGGATCCCGTACAGCAGCGCCTCCGCGGTCGGTGGGCAGCCCGGCACGTAGATGTCGACGGGCACGATGCGATCGCACCCGCGCACTACCGAGTAGGAGTAGTGGTAGTAGCCGCCGCCGTTGGCGCACGACCCCATCGAGATCACCCAGCGCGGCTCGGCCATCTGGTCGTAGACCTTGCGCAGTGCCGGGGCCATCTTGTTGCACAGCGTACCGGCGACGATCATCACGTCGGACTGGCGTGGACTGGGTCGGAAGATGATGCCGAAGCGGTCCAGATCGTAGCGCGCCGCGCCGGCCTGCATCATCTCCACCGCGCAGCAGGCAAGACCGAACGTCATCGGCCACATCGAGCCGGTGCGCGCCCAGTTGATGAGCTTGTCCGCCGAAGTGGTCAGGAAGCCCTTCTCGAAAACGCCTTCTACTCCCATTCCAGCGCCCCCTTCTTCCACTCGTAGATGAAGCCGACCACGAGAATGCCGAGGAACAGCACCATGGCGAGGAATCCGAACATGCCGATCTCGCCGAGAACCACGGCCCACGGGAAGAGAAACGCGATCTCGAGGTCGAAGATGATGAACAGGATGGCGACGAGGTAGTAACGGACGTCGAATTTCATGCGCGCGTCTTCGAAGGCCTCGAAACCGCACTCGTAGGGGGAGTTCTTCTCCGCGTCGGGGCGGTGAGGTCCGAGGAGGAAGCCGGCCGCCATGGCGCCCCCGCCCACGGCGAGGCCGATCGCAAGAAAGATCAGGATCGGCAGGTAGTTCTCGAGCATCGTCTGTCCACTCTCCGGCCGGTCGAACCGGGACCCGGGTCCCGGTTATGGGTTCGGACGGGCGTGCACTTCCCCCGGACGGCCGCCATGGGCCGGTCGGCGAAGTCGCCTGCTTTTGTTCCGCTGCCGACAGGGCCACCGCTGTGTGGCCGGGCTGTCGAAGCATGGTGATCTGGTGCCGAGGGCCGGACTCGAACCGGCACAGCTTGCGCTACCGCCCCCTCAAGACGGCGTGTCTACCAATTTCACCACCTCGGCGAATTCA
>JAACFL010000081.1 GCA_009937385.1 Gammaproteobacteria bacterium
GCGACCAGGCCGGAGATCCCCTCCACGCTCTGCGCCGACATCACGTTGAAGCCGAACCAGCCGACGGTCAGGATCCACGCGCCCAGGGCCAGGAACGGGATGCTCGACGGCGGGTGAGCGGTCATGCCGCCGTCCTTGCCGTAGCGACCCTGG
Source organism: Gammaproteobacteria bacterium (assembly GCA_009937385.1). Lineage (GTDB taxonomy): Bacteria > Pseudomonadota > Gammaproteobacteria > QNFN01 > QNFN01 > QNFN01. The sequence continues at coordinate 154 of JAACFL010000081.1, forward strand.
CGCGGGCCGAGCAGCAGCACCGCGGCCAGCGCGACCCAGCCGCCGACCGCATGCACCACGATCGAGCCGGCGAAGTCGTGGAAACCGGCACCGAAGGTCGATTCGAACCAGCCCTGGATACCGAAGTTGCCGTTCCAGGTGATGCCCTCGAAGAAGGGATAGATCAGGCTGACCAGCAGGAAGGTGGCGACCAGCTGCGGGTAGAAGCGCGCGCGCTCGGCGATGCCGCCGGAGACGATCGCCGGGATCGCGGCGGCGAACGTCAGCAGGAAGAAGAACTTGACCAGCTCGTAGCCGTTGTTCTCGACCAGCGACGGCGCGGCGTCGAGGAAGCCCGTGCCGTAGGCCACCATGTAGCCGATGAAGAAGTAGCCGATGGTCGACGCGGCGAAGTCGCAGATGATCTTGACCAGCGCGTTGACCTGGTTCTTGGAGCGCACGGTGCCGACCTCGAGGAACGCGAAGCCGGAGTGCATGGCCAGCACCATGATGGCGCCGAGCAGCACGAAGAGGACGTCGATACCCGCCTGTAGGGACTGCATGAAACTCTCCTGCATTGGTGCGAATTTGGCGTAACCAAGCAGGTATCGGGCCAGCTTTTTATCCTATTTTTTTCATGCGGTTACAATTCGATCAACGGCCTTATTGCACTATTTCGGTGCAACCAAGACGGCACGTGCTCCACGATGGGGCGCCAGGTTGGGGCATGGGATGCACTCCTGGTGCAGGCGCGCGGAATCCCCAGCCGGATGCTATGGTTTTGTCCAGTCATGCAGATTCCGGGAGACCCGCCATCGTCGCCCACGCCGTCGTCACCACCCGCCCCTTCGCAGGAGCGCGCAGTCTGCTGATCGCGCTGGTGCTGGCCTGTGGTTCGGCGCCCGTGGCCGCAGACCATGTCGACCAGGCACTGCTCGAGCGGGCCGGCCAACTGACGCTCCGTGACCTGCCCGCCCTCGAGCAACGTGCCTCGCGCGGAGATGCCGAAGCCGCGATCCTGCTCGGCGAGGTGCACCACCACGGACGGATCGTGGCGCGAGACGACGCCGCCGCGACCGCCTGGTTCACGCGCGCCGCCGAAACCGGTGTGCCTCTGGCGCAGTACTGGCTGGCACGCAAGCACGACCTCGGCGATGCGCTCAGCCGCGACCAGGCGATCGCGGCCGACCTGTACCGGCGCGCCGCCGAACAGGGTTACGCCTACGCCCAGAACCGCCTCGGCGAGCTCTACGCCCGCGGACTGGGCGTCGACCAGGATTTCGGCGAGGCGTTGCGCTGGTTCGAACGTGCCGCCATGCAGCGTCATCCCGAGGCGGTCAGCAACCTGGCCGCGATGCACTACCACGGCCGCGGCGTGGATCGCGATTACAGCCAGGCGTTCGAGCTGTTCCGTACGGCCGCGCTGCAAGGCAACGAGGCGGCGCTGCTGATCCTCGGGAACATGGCGCTGCACGGCCTGGGCACCGAGCGCAGCCTGGTCCACGCTTACAAGTTCTACGCCCTGGCGAGCCTGGCCCACAGCGGCGACGAACGGACCGCCGAGCTGGCCGAGTCGATGATGGATCGGCTCGGGCCGCACATGAGCGACGTGCAGATGGACAAGGCACTGAGCGCTGCGGAGCTCTGGTCCCACGACATCGGCATCCCGGTCGCCGTGGGCCCGAACTCGGGCCTGATCCTCCTCGAGCGACCGCGCAAGCCCCAGGAGAACTAGTTGTGATCTCTCAGTAGGTTGTTCACTCGGGGCTTACCCGGAGAATTGGAGGTGCGATCCAAACCAAACCTCCGGGGGCCCCGAATGAACAGCCACAAAAATGCCCGATTAACACCTCATGGTCGAGCCCTTCTGATCCGTCGTGTCCTGGTAGAAGGCCTGCGCCCTGTCGAAGTGGCCCAGGCGATGGGCGTGAGCCCACAAACGGTGTACAAGTGGCTGCGCCGCTTCAACGAGGAAGGCGAGGCAGGTCTCCGCGACCGATCATCGAGGCCCCGGCGCTGTCCACATGCCACCTCCAAGGAGCGTATCCGGCACGTTCTGACGCGTCGTCGGGAGCGGCAGACCTATCGCCAGATCGCCCAGGAACTGAATATTGGGTGCAGTACCGTGGCGCGCTTGCTCAAGCACGCTGGTCTTAACCGGCTCTCGGCCCTTGATCCACCGCGCCCGGACCATCGCTACGAGCATGCCGCACCCGGTGACATGCTGCACCTGGACATCAAGAAGCTGGGACGCTTCACGCGCCCCGGTCATCGGGTGACCGGCGATCGCAGGAATACGAAGAGGCGTGGCCCAGGTTGGGAGTATGTCCACGTCGCCATCGACGACCACAGCCGATTAGCGTTTGGTTCGATCCATCCTGATGAGACCGGCAAGAGCGCCTGCCAGGCACTGTTGAAAGCGGTGCGCTACTACGCCGAGCTCGGAATCCGCTTCAGTCAGCTACTCACCGACAATGGCGCGGCCTACAAGGCACGCGTGTTCCAGCGGTTGTGTCGTCGCCTGAATCTGGTTCATCGCCGCACCAGACCCTATACGCCACGCACCAACGGCAAGGCCGAGCGCTTCATCCAGACCGCACTGCGTGAATGGGCTTATGCCCGCACCTACGAAAACTCCGGACAACGCGGCGAGTACCTCGTCGACTGGCTGCACCAGTACAACTGGCATCGGCCACACGCCAGCCTCGATTACCTGCCCCCGATAAGCCGATTGCCTGTGCCTGTAAACAACCTGGTGGGTTTACACAACTAGCGCGCGGATTCGAGCCGCACCAGCTTCCCATCGGCGGCGTCGGTCAGCAGGTAGAGGAAACCATCGGGACCGGTGCGCACGTCGCGAATCCGGCCGAGCACGTCCTGCAGCAGGCGTTCCTCGTGCACCACCTTCTCGCCATCGAGCTCCAGCCGCACCAGCAGGCGGAACTTCAGCGAACCGATGAAGAGATCGCCGCGCCACTCCGGAAACTTGGCCCCGGTGTAGAAGGCCATGCCGGACGGGGCGATCGACGGGACCCAGGTGTGCAGCGGCTGCTCCATCCCTTCTTCGTGGGTGGCGCCGATGTCGAAGCCGGTGACGTACTCCTTGCCGTAGGTGATCACCGGCCAGCCGTAGTTCCGTCCCGCGCGCACGACGTTGAGTTCGTCGCCACCCTGGGGGCCATGTTCATGGGCCCAGAGTTCCCCGGTTTCGGGGTGCAGCGCCGCACCCTGCAGGTTGCGGTGGCCGTAGCTGAAGATCTCGGGGCGGGCGCCTTCGCGATCCACGAATGGGTTGTCCTGCGGCACCAAACCCTCGGCGCTGATGCGGATGACCGAGCCGGCGTGGTCGCCGAGATCCTGCGCGCGATCGCGGTCGCCGCGGTCGCCGAGGGTGATGTAGAGGTTGCCCTCACGATCGAACACCAGTCTCGAGCCGAAGTGCTGGCGGGCGTTGCTGCGAGGCAGCAGGTCGAAAAGCTTGTGCCCGTCGACAAGGCGGTGACCGTCAAGCCTGGCGCGTCCGACCGAGGTGCCGACACCGTCGGCATCGCGCATCGCGAACGACAGGTAGACCAGGCCGTTGCCTGCGAAGTCCGGGTGCAGCGCGACGTCGAGCAGCCCACCCTGGCCATGCGCCGCGATCGGCGGCACGCCGGCGATCGGTTCGGGGTGCAGCCGGCCGTCGGCGAACAGCCGCAATCGACCCGGGCGCTCGGTGATCAGGATGCCGCCGTCGGGCAGGAACGCCATGCCCCACGGGTGCTCGAGGCCCTCGGCGAGGGTCACGATGCGGAACGGACGCGACCCGTCGTCCGCGCTATCGGACGGCCCGCATGCGACCATCAGGGTCGCGAGAAGGAGTAGCGCGGTGCGTCGGCAACGGGACATCGTGGGGGTGACTTCGACGTTGAACTGGTTGGGGTCACCCGAAGTCTAGATGGTGGTTCCCCGGTGTGCCTCACCATGTCATCGCAATGCCAACCGGCCGGGATTCGACAGGTATCGACCATGCAGCAATCCGTGCCACCGCCTAGCGCCGATCCCGAGGAGATGCGCCGCTTCGAGCGTCTCGCCGATACCTGGTGGGACGCCGACGGACCGTTCTGGCCGCTGCACCGACTCAACGCACTGCGTGCCGGTTACCTGCGCGACGAGCTGGCGCGCCATTTCGGTCGCGAACCGCGCAGAGATGTTCCACTCAGTGGGCTGCAGGTTCTCGACGTCGGCTGCGGTGGGGGCATCCTCAGCGAGTCGATGGCGCGGCTCGGTGCAGATGTGACCGGCATCGACGTCGTCGAACGCAACGTCGCCATCGCCGCACGCCACGCGGAGCAGTCCGGCCTAGCCATCGACTACCGGGCACAGGGCGTCGAGCAACTCGAGGGGGGCGAGCTGTTCGACGTCGTGCTGAACATGGAGGTGGTCGAGCATGTCGTGGCGCTCGACCCATTCATGGCCGCCTGCGCGTCACGGGTGCGACCCGGTGGCGTCATGGTGATCGCGACGCTGAATCGGACTCTGAAGGCCTGGCTGTTCGCGATCGTCGGGGCCGAGTACGTGCTCGGGTGGCTGCCACGCGGCACCCACCAGTGGCGGCGCTTCGTGACACCCACCGAGGTCGGCACGCTCTGTCGTGCCAGCGGACTCGAGGTGATCAGGCGCACCGGCGTGCGCATGAATCCCTTCTCGCGCCAGCTGCACCTGACACGGTCGGAGGCGGTCAACTACATGCTGCTCGCCGAGCGCCTGGCGCGGTAAGGTTGATGCCCATGATCCGGTCTGATCTGGTATCGGTCCCTACATGACGGAGCGTTCCATGCACCCGAGCATTCGTCTCACGCTGCTGATGATCCTCTGCCTTGCCGGTCCCGCGTGGTCCGACACCGATCCCGTGGCGCATCTGCTGGCCCGTGACATGGCTCCAGAGGGCGTGGTGTTCGAGATCGTCTCCGCGGACGGTGACTACCTGGAGACGACGCTGCCGCTGGCCCAAGACGCAGCCCGCCGGCTGAGGGACCGGTTCCCGGGACTCGATGTCGTTGTCGTCACACATGGCCGCGAGCAGTTCGCCCTCCTCAGCAGCGCCGCAGATGAATCACCGCAGGTGCATGCCAAGGTGCGCTCACTGCTCGATGAAGACGTCCGGGTTCACGTCTGTGGCACCCATGCCAGCTGGTACGGCCACACGCCCAGGGATTTCCCTGACTACGTCGATGTCGCCGAGGCCGGCCCGGCGCAGATCAACGACTACCGGGCGCTCGGCTACGAGCTGGTCGTGCTCGACCCGTAACCGGCCTCGATCGGCGAGGTGGATGACCCTGCGCTCGATCCGGGAATAGCGCCGGCCCGGGGGCTGGGAGTGTAGAATCACGCTTTTGACCGTCCACGGAACTCCCGGAGAGAGCCATGCCCGCCTACCGTTCCCGCACCTCGACCCACGGCCGCAACATGGCCGGCGCCCGCTCGCTGTGGCGCGCCACCGGCATGGGCGACGGCGATTTTGGCAAGCCGATCATCGCCATCGCCAACTCCTTCACCCAGTTCGTGCCGGGCCACGTGCATCTCAAGGACCTCGGCCAGCTGGTCGCGCGCGAGATCGAGGCCTCCGGCGGCGTCGCCAAGGAGTTCAACACCATCGCCGTAGACGACGGCATCGCGATGGGCCACGACGGCATGCTCTACTCGCTGCCGTCACGCGAAATCATCGCCGACGCGGTCGAGTACATGGTCAACGCGCACTGTGCCGACGCGCTGGTGTGCATCTCCAACTGCGACAAGATCACCCCCGGCATGTTGATGGCAGCGATGCGGTTGAACATCCCGACGGTGTTCGTCTCCGGCGGGCCGATGGAGGCTGGCAAGGTCAACCTGGAAACCGGTGAACGCAAGGTCGACCTGATCGACAGCATGATCGCGGCGGCCGACGACAACGTCTCCGACGAGGACGTGCAGAAGCTCGAGCGCTCGGCGTGCCCGACCTGCGGTTCGTGCTCGGGAATGTTCACCGCCAACTCGATGAACTGCCTGACCGAGGCGCTCGGCCTGTCGCTGCCGGGCAACGGCACGCTGGTCGCGACCCACGCCGATCGCCGCGGCCTGTTCCTCGAGGCGGGTCGGTGTGTCGTGGAGCTGGCCAAGCGCTGGTACGAGCAGGACGACGCGCGCGCGCTCCCGCGCACCATTGCGAACTTCACGGCGTTCGAGAACGCCATGAGCCTCGACATCGCGATGGGCGGCTCGACCAACACCGTGCTGCACCTGCTCGCCGCAGCCCAGGAGGGCGGCATCGACTTCACGATGGCCGATATCGATCGGCTGTCGCGCAAGGTCCCAAATCTGTGCAAGGTGGCGCCGAGCACCCAGACCTACCATGTCGAGGACGTGCACCGTGCCGGTGGCATCCTGGCCATACTCGGCGAGCTCGCTCGGGGTGGGCTGGTCCAGCGCGACGTCAGCACCGTCCACAGCGACACCCTGGGGGCCGCGATCGATGCCTGGGACGTGCGTGTCACCGACGACGAGCGGCCGCACGCCTTCTTCCGCGCGGCGCCTGGCGGCGTGCGCACCACGGAGGCGTTCAGCCAGGACAAGCGCTTTGCCGACCTCGACGTCGATCGCGAGGGCGGCTGCATCCGTGACGTGGAGCACGCCTACAGCAAGGACGGCGGTCTCGCCGTGCTCTTCGGCAACCTCGCCGAGGAGGGCTGCATCGTCAAGACCGCGGGCGTCGACGCGTCGATCCTGACCTTCTCCGGCCCGGCGCGCATCTGTGAGAGCCAGGAGGCGGCGGTCGCGTCGATTCTCGGTGGGCGCATCCAGGAGGGCGACGTGGTGCTGATCCGCTACGAGGGTCCCAAGGGTGGGCCAGGGATGCAGGAGATGCTCTACCCGACCAGCTACCTGAAGTCGAAGGGCCTCGGCAAGGCGTGTGCACTGCTGACCGATGGCCGCTTCTCCGGCGGCACCTCGGGGCTGTCGATCGGCCACGCCTCGCCCGAGGCCGCCGAGGGTGGCAACATCGCGCTGGTGGAGGAGGGCGACACCATCGAGATCGACATTCCCAACCGGCGTATCCACCTGGCCATTTCTGACGAGGAGTTGACGCGCCGTCGCGAGGCAATGGTGGCCAAGGGCGCCGCGGCCTGGAAGCCGGTTGCCGAGCGTCCGCGCGTGGTCACGCAGGCGCTGCGTGCCTACGCGGCATTGACCACCTCGGCGGCACGTGGCGCGGTGCGCGACGTCAGCCAGGTGGAACGCTAAGCGAGATTCTCTCGATATCCCATTGATCAGACCCGCGCCATGCGCGGGTTTTTTTTCGGTCCACAAAGCCTCCATTTCAGATTCTTGTTTTTAATCAAGGATTCGTTGCACCTCATCCGGTGAACTATCCTGAAACGGTCGCATGCGTGTTCATGTTGGCGCATGCGCCGGAATCTGGTGCGGGGCCTGAGCCCGCGCACTCTCGTGTGATCGATTCGCCCAGGAAGGGCGAAAATGGGACAGGCATGTCGACCGCAGAGACACGACACGAGCCGGATGCCCGCATGCCCGTTGGTGCGGCCTCTCTGTGGCTCCTGCTGCTCTGCCTCCTGATCGCACCGGTGGTGCATGCCGCGCCAGAGTTGATGCGTTTCATCGGCACTACCGAGTCCGGTACGCATTATCCTGGTGCCGACCGCATTGAGCCGCCTGCCTCCAAGTTCCCGGTTGCCCGCGCCATGCGCGGCGATGAGCCGCTCGGCTACCTGTTCCTGACCACCGATTTCGTCAGCACCATCGGTTATTCGGGCAAGCCGATTCATGTCGTCGTTGGACTCGACGCCGATGCGGTGATCCGCTCGGTCAGGTTGGTAGAGCACAGTGAGCCGATCGTGCTGATCGGCATCCCCGAGGCACGCATCCGCAAGGTCATCGAGGGCTACATCGGCTTCGATGTCGCCGAGTTTGCGCGCAACATCGAGCAGGAGAAGCACCAGATCGACATCGTCACCGGCGCGACCGTGACGATCATGGTGATTGACGACACCATCCTGCGCGCCGCGGTGAAGGTGGCGCGCGAGCTGCGCCTCGGTGGTCTGGAACCGGTCGCGAAACAGGCGAGTGGTCCGCGGGCGGTGCTCGACGCCGGGGTGGAATTTGTCGCCAAGGACTGGGTCGCGCTCCTCGGCGAGGGGTCGCTCGAGCGGCTTCTGCTGACCGTTCAGGACGTCAACCGTGCGTTCGCCAGCTCTGGAAACGTCGAGGCGGCGGCACGTCCCGAGTCCGGCGCACCGAATGCGGTGTTCATCGACATGGTCGCCGGCCTGGCCTCGGTCGAAGGCATAGGCCGCAATGCCATCGGCGACCGCGAGTACGCCAACCTCGGGCGCAAGCTGGCCCCGGGGCAGCATGCCCTGGTGATCGCCGGCCTGGGGAGTTACTCGTTCAAGGGCTCGGGCTACGTGCGCGGTGGCATCTTCGACCGCATCCAGCTCAGCCAGGGCGACAACGTCTTCCGTTTCCACGACTACCACCACAAGCGACTGCGCCGGATCACCGCCGCGGGTGCGCCCGACTTCGATGACGTCGACATTTTCATGGTCCCGGAGGAGGTCCCGTTCGATCCCGCGGCACCGTGGCGACTGGAACTGCTGGTCGGCCGGGATATCGGACCGACCACCAAGGCGTTCCAGACCTTCGAGCTGCGCTACCAGCTTCCCGAGCGCTTCGTCCGCTTCGAGGCGCCGCCACCGACGGCGGTGCTGGAGCACGAAATGCCCCTGTGGCAGAAGATCTGGCTAGCCAAACAGGTCGACATCACCATCCTGGTCGCAGCCCTCGGTTTGCTGACCCTGATCTTCTTCTTCCAGGAGTGGCTCACGAAACGGCCGCTTCTGACGGAGCGGGTACGCACCGGATTTCTACTCTTCACGCTGATCTGGCTTGGGCTCTACGCCAACGCCCAGCTCTCGGTGGTCAACGTGATGACGGTGTTCAACGCGCTGATCACCGGTTTTGCGTGGGACTACTTCCTGATGGAGCCGCTGATCTTCATCCTCTGGGGCGGGGTGGCGGCGTCGCTGCTGTTCTGGGGTCGCGGGGTCTTCTGCGGCTGGCTGTGCCCATTCGGGGCCATGCAGGAGCTTTTGAACAAGGTCGCCAGGGTGTTGCGTATCCCACAGTGGACGGTGCCGTGGGGTCTGCACGAGCGGCTCTGGCCAGTGAAGTACATCGTGTTCCTGGTGTTGTTCGGCTTCTCGCTGCACTCGCTGGCTCTGGCCGAACATCTTGCCGAAGTCGAGCCGTTCAAGACCGCGGTCATCCTCAAGTTCGCCCGCGAGTGGCCCTACGTGCTGTTTGCGGTGGCAACACTCGCCGTCGGCCTGTTCGTCGAGCGCGCCTATTGCCGCTACCTCTGCCCACTCGGCGCCGCGCTGGCGATCCCCGGGCGCCTGCGCATGTTCGAGTGGCTCAAGCGATACAACGACTGCGGCACGCGCTGCCAGATCTGTGCCAACGGCTGCATGGTCCAGTCGATTCATCCCGAGGGACAGATCAATCCCAACGAGTGCCTCTACTGCCTGCACTGCCAGGAGCTCTATCACGACGATCGGCAGTGCCCGGTGATGGTCAAGAAACGCGAACGGCGCGAGCGCAAGGCGGTGCTCTCGGCACGCATGGCCGAGGGTGTCGACAGGCAACAGTCGAAACCGGCCATTGAGGCCAGTACCCGACAGGCCACCTGACAGGATTACGGGAATTCCCGGCACGCGCCGGGGTGAGAGGGAACGCCGGCCAATCCGCGCCGGCGCAACGCAGAAGGAGTAGGTGATGGACAAGAA